>JAGALI010000076.1 GCA_017625275.1 Clostridia bacterium | reverse complement strand
AATAATTGACTAACATTTGCGTTTGCGCCTCTGCGCAAACGCAAATTGCATAATTTAGAAAGAAGGATTAAGATTATGAGAAGAAAAGTAATTGCAGGAAACTGGAAAATGAATATGACACCTTCACAAGCAAAGGCTCTTATCGAGGAGACAAAGCCACTTGTTGCAGGTAAGGATAATTGTGATATAATCTTCTGCGTACCATTTGTAGACATCTATGCAGCTCAAGAGGCAGCAAAGGGCTCTAACATAAAGATTGGTGCAGAGAATGTACATTTCGCACCTAAGGGCGCATACACAGGCGAGATTTCAGCAGAAATGCTTAAGGAGTGTGGCATTGAGTATGTAATCATCGGTCACAGCGAGAGAAGACAATACTTTGGCGAGACTGACGAAACAGTAAATCTTCGTACAAAGGCAGCGCTTGAGGCAGGACTTAAGGTTATTCTATGCCTTGGTGAGGTTAAGGACGAAAGAGTTAACGGCATCACAAACGAGGTTGTTTCAATGCAAACAAAGCTTGACTTGCTTGGCGTAGCAGAGGAACAGCTTGCAAATGTTATCATCGCGTATGAGCCTGTTTGGGCAATCGGCACAGGCCTCACAGCAACACCAGAGCAGGCAGATGAAACCTGTGGTGTAATCCGTGATACAATCGCATCAATCTACTCAAAGGATGCAGCTGAAAAGATTATCATTCAATATGGTGGATCAATGAACGCAGCAAACGCTAAAGAGCTTCTTTCTAAGGAAAATGTTGACGGTGGTCTTATCGGTGGCGCATCACTTAAGGCTAACGATTTTGCAACTATCGTAAACGCAGCTCAGTAAAGCTAACGAATCCAAGGGGCGAGTAGTGATACTCGCTCTTTATTTATAAATATAATCATTATTGACAATTAATTACTGATATGATATAATTACACTAGATAAATATATAAAAATTAAAAACGGAGAAAATTTATGAAAAAGAGATTCCTACTTTTGACAGTATTAGTTATATCTCTTATATGTATGCTTGCTATTTCTGCTAGTGCTGAGCAAATTACAGTTGTAGACAATGGTTCAGCAGAAATCACACTAGGTGCATGTGTAATTGAAGAGCTTGATAAAGAGATTCCAGCTCCATCAACAGGCCTCACCTATGTTCTCAACACAGAAACAAAAACAGCAACGCTTACAGCCTGGTCAAATGTTCCTGATGCGACACTTGGAAAGACACTTTGCCTTCCGTCCACAGTAACCTATGCTGAAAACACGTATACAGTTACTAACTTTAGTAAATTGATTTATGGTACAGATGATGGCAATGGATTAACAAACAAAGGTAATTATATACTTATTAGTGTTTATATTCCTGACACCGTTTTAAGTATACCTGCGTCTGCGTTTGATTCCTGCCGTGCGCTTGAATATGTATATGTTGGAAAAAACGTTGAGGCAATAGGCTCAAAAGCATTCCAATATGCTGGCTTTACTGGTGAAGCATATTATATTGATAACGGTTCGGGTAGCAAGGTTAGATCTGAAACCCTTGGTATTCATGTTGGTAATATTAAAGAATTTATTTGGACTACTAATAAAATTAAAACCTTAACCTCGCACTGCTTCCATCATATGGATTTTGACGAAAATGCAAAAATCGTTTTTGCATGGGATGAGGTTAAAACCTTTGAATCGAATTGTATGTCCTCGAATGGGTTCGCCTTTCAGCCAGATCACTATAATAATGGTGGCTTCAATTTTGATGAATTTGATATAAGAAACGCTACCAGCATAGCAGCTGATGCTTTTTCAAATATAAAAACAAGCGCCAGTGTATTTAAGCTTAGAGCGGATCAAGTGAAGTCACTATCTCCTGGACAGCTTAGAGGAGGTGGCTCTAATCAGCCTCAGATTGAAAACTATTTTTACATATATGGTGGAGATACCGCCGATCAAGCGATTACATTTAATGGAGCCATTTGGACCATAAACGCTTATTATTGGGGAGCTGTTGTTCATTACAATATTTATATAAAGGGCTATGTAAATGCTTTTGATGGAATAGACGGACTTGAAAATCAAAATTCAGCGGGCAAGGACTTTATTGACTATTATTTTGAATCAAAGGACGCATTAAACCATTATTTTGAATCGATAGCCAACACAACAGAGAAGGATACCACTTACACTCGTTACGCTAAAAACACAAAGGGTTATTTCAGCGCTTGTGAGTTTTCTGACGGACATAGCCTAAAGGCATATAATGTTGTATATGCAGATGGTGTAGCTAGCTTAAGCGAAGCAACAACAATTATTTCTCCTATAACCTATTCAAATGGAATACAGGAGCCAAGCTGCGTGCTTGATGGAGGAGAGCAATTTAATTGTAGCGTGTGCGATAAGACTGTTAGGGTTGAATCCGACGGACGCCTAGCTCTCGGTCATGACCATAAAACACTTGTTGACATTGTTTACGAAAACGGCTTTGGCGCTGACGGCTACAAGAGCATAAAGTGCACAAGATGTGACGACTGCGACACCTCAACAAAGGTAGATGCACTCTTTGTTCACGTAGGATATTCATACAACACTAAGGGCTCTCTTGTTGGAATTGCAACTGAGTTTGTAATAAACAATACAGCTCTTAAAGAATACGAAACCTTTAAGGGTGATGGATATAAGGTTAACTTTGGCGTGTTCATTGTAAACCCAAGTCATCTTACAAGTGCAACAGCATTCTTTAACGGTAAGCAAATCAATACCTCAACAGGCGTTGTTAAATTTGAAATGGACGATTCTGATGTGGAATACGCAAGACTTACCTGCTTCATGCACGGCTTTGATTTAAATGATACAAGATATACATCTCTTGAGCTTGCAGTTGCAGGCTACACCTACGAAACAGGTGATACTGGTGTTAAGTTCATTCAAAAGGCTTATGAGTATGATGCAAAAGATGCAACAAAAACAACACCTTATGTAAGCAAGGTTACAAAGGATGATACAATTCTTAGCACAATAACCATCGGCTCCGTTAAGGACCCTGCACTTCTCACAGAGGACCCACTTCCTGAGTATGTCGCTCCTTAATCAGAAGGCTAATTAAAAAACAAAAGGAACAGACGCGTGTCTGTTCCTTTTTTGTTATATCATATCAATTTTAAACTCAAACGAGGATTCGCTTGATACAACATCAATGCTTGTAAGATATATAAGCGTTTCGTTTGTAGTGTCATCAGGATTTTTTGTCATGTGAATGTCAGTTTCATATCGCGCCTTACCCTTAGTAGCATCAAAGCTAATTACAACATTATCAATTTCAATTCGACCCTCGGATATTTTAGGCTCAAGATAAGACACAAGCCTTTCGGTAAATGAGCCGTTGCCCTCAATATCATATTCGTCGTAAATGGTCACTGAGTCATCCTCAGCCCTATAATGTCTTATGAGCTTTTTTAGCTCCTTAATGTCGTAAAGCTCTCTAAAATCGACACTGAATATGCCATTTTCAAATGATGTATATGAGCGAGTGTCACACACATTAGCTTGATATTGTCCGTTTATAACAGGCACATTGTGGCCTCTTGACGAGGTTTCAAGATAATTATATCTATTAGGCATTTGGAAATAGTCCTTGGTATAATATCTTGTGCCCATATCAATCAAAACCTGACGATTGTCTCTAACGAGCATAAATGAGCCAACATCGTTGTGGTTATGGCTATCACCGTTCCAGCCACCTCTCGCTGCAATCGCATACTTATCAGTGCGCCTTGTATACCAGCCTGCATCAGGCATATAGTATTCTGCATTTTTAAGCTCATCAGAGGTGAATTTTGGGTCATAATGCTCAATATACATAAGCATGTGTGCGAAATGAGAGGGAAGCGCAAGACGGCTTTCCTTAGGCACCCAAATCTCATCGCCATAAACGCTCTTTAAAGGGAAGAGAAGGCTTGTAGGAAGCTTAATGTCGATTGTAGTATCACCATAGCAGGTGATAATGTCAGAGGAAAGGGTAACCTTTTCAAAGAAACGGCAAATATCCTTTACCTTAGGGTCCTTGAAATAATCAATTTCACCATTTGTATAGTCCTTAACAAGCATAGCATAAAGCATAAAATTGCAAAGACCATAGCCCCAGTAGCCAGCACCCTCATAGCATACACCGTCATCTGAAAAGCCTGCGATGAATTTGCGCATATTCTCATTGAATCTTGGAAGAAGCGCGTCAAATTCCTCTGGAAACTTGAGCATAAGGGCAACACCAGTATTACCTGCACAAACAGAGGTCCAATTGTTATATCTGTCCTCCCAGTGCCACTCTTGAGCCTTAAATGGCTCTAAAACTCTGCGCCTTAGCTCTGTGTTAATTCTTTTTCTGATAAGAGGATGTAGCTTGTCGCCCATAAGGTAGTCAATCATCGCAATAGCAGAGGCAAGAGCAGTTGAGCAAAGGTCAAGCTCGTAATAATTCTCCTCATTTATATCAGGAACATGCGCATGAATTGCCCAAACATATATTGAAAGCACATCGTAAAGCGCATCCTCAAGCCTGCTGATGTATTCGCCACCCCAGAAAAGCGCCTTATACGCATTCATGTGAAGCGTGTCAATGTGTTGATTAAGAGCGAATTCATAAAGATTTCTTTCGCCCTTTTCGGCAAACATTCTAAATTTTGAAAATTTAAGCATAAGAGGCTCATCAAAGGTTCTTTCCGCATACATTTTCTCAAATTGCTCGCGAAGAAGCTTATATTTTTCACTCTCTCGATATTCCTTTAAAAAGGCCTCGTCTTTAAATTTTTCAAGCATTTATACCACCTCAACTCGGAAAGAAAACTCGTTTTTAGGATTTTTAACCTTGAGATTAATACAGTAAACATCCTGACCCTGCTCAATGTTGCCATCAGCGTCAAGAGTAATAGCACGAGTCTCAATGTCGTAGTCAGCCTCGGCAAGTGAGGAATCAAATGAAATACGCACACCCTCAGTCACTACCACGCCACCTGAAATTTCAGGCTTGAAATATGTGATAAGCCTTTCGACAAAGGTGCTAGCCCCGTCAAAGCAGTCGGTGATAGTAACGCCGGTCTCATCTGGCTTAAGGTGTCTTGTTAGCTTAAGACCATCGATGTCATAAAGCTCAGCAAAATCAATGCTAATAACACCATTTTCATATTTTGTATATGAGCGAGTGTCACGTATATTCGCTTGATATTGTCCGTTAATAATAGGCACATTGTGACCTCGTGATGAGGTTTCAAGGAAGGTATATCTTGTATCATCTGCAAAATATTGTCTTGTATATGGACGTCCACCTATGTCGCAAAACACCTGCTTGTCGTCGCGACAGAATATAAATGAGCCCACATCATTATGGTTGTGGCTTTCGCCATTTGTACCACCACGGCAGGAGAAGCTATAGCTAGGAGTTCTTTTTACATACCAGCCCTGATTTGCCATAAAATATTCGCAGTCTCTTGAGATTGAGGATGAGGAATATTTTTCGTCGTAGCAAATAAAGGCGTCAAGCAAAAATGGAAAATAGTGAACACCATAGGAAAGCATATCCATTGGTGGAAGCTCGTATATATCGCCAAATATTGACTTGAGCTTGTAAACAAGCCCTGCATCAATCATCATCTTGCCACCAAGACCACAGTCTCCGTAGGTTACAACAATATTTTCATCAAGTATCATCTTTTGATAGAAGGTAGCGATGCTCTTTATTTTTTCGCCTGCTAAAAGGTTACACTCACCATTTGAATATGAGCGTAGCATGTCGGCATAGGTAACATAATAGCCGAAGCCGTAGCCCCAATAGCCAGCACCCTCTGTGCATACGCCATCGTCCTCATATGCATCAACATATGTAAGCATATCCTTGTTAATTCTGTCCTTAACCTGCTCAAATACATCTGGGCGATTAAGCATAAGCGTACAGCCAACAGCTCCAGCACAAACAGTTGTCCAGTTGTTTGCTCTATATTCCCAGTGCCAATCCTTTTCAAGAAATGGCGTTACAATACGCCTGTCAATTTCGGCGTCAATTCTTGATTTTATAAGCGGATGCAAGCGCTCACCAAGAAGCCTCTTAATAATTGCAAGCGCCATAGCAATGGTACACGCATCAAGGTCAAGCTCGGTGTTATTATTTTCAGTTATGCTTGGCATATGAGCAGGAAGTGCCCATACATAAAGGTCGCAAATTTCAAAAATAGTATCCTGTAAAAGGGTTAAATATTCCTCGTTCTCAGGATAAATTAAGCATAGTAAGGCACAGGTAAACATTCTATGCTGACGATGAAAGAAAGGCTCTTGATAGGTCGTTCTGTCTCCAATGTCAGCAAAAAGTCTAAAATGGCTAAACTTCGTTGTAGGAATTTCGCCAATGCAATACTCCTCATAGCTTTTCTTAAGAGACTCAATAGCAGGGGCAAGCGCAGGAATGTCCTTAGCCCTTTGCCAAATGTCTGGGTTATATTTTTTGTCAAGAAGGTTCATTGTTGCTCCACCCCATCTATGATTTTACGTAGTGCGCGTGCCTCGGTAGATAGAGAGTCAAGCTCACCATCTGGCATAAATTCAAGAAAGCATATGCGCTCCGACGCGTTTTCGTCATTTAATATCTTTAAATATTCTGTCCATTCATAAATTCCACGCTCAGTACCCAGCGAGGATTTTTCGCCCTTTTCATTCCAATTGAAAACATGTACATTTGAAATATAAGGACGAAGCGCCTGTAAAGCCTCAATATTATATTCGAAGCCCCTTTCGTGATTCGGTTGCCAGTAAAGCCTTAGATTATCCTCATCTACTGCCTCTAGGAAGCGTAGAGTGTCGCGATAATCGTCTGATAGGGTTTTCCAATGGCATTCGATGGAAAGGGTAAGGCCATATTTTCTTGCCTCCCTACAAAGTGCCTTGGTGACGGATACATTCTTTTGATAATATTTTTCACAAAGAAATACATTACAGCCCTTTTTACAGCTACAGAAGGGCCAACCAAGCCAAACACGCACGGTTTTGGCAGAAAGCGCCTTGGCAGTTTTCAAAACATTCTTAAAGGGCATAGGAAAATGCTCATCACAGTGATAAATAAGCCCAAAATAAGAGCCATAGGACGCACTTTTTAAGCCACTTCCGTGCATAAGCCTGCGAGTAGCACGCGCAAGCTTAGCCTTGCCCATAGGAATGTGCACATCGCCACCCCATTCGATATATTCAAGACCACTATTCTTAGTTGCCTTGATTAATTCCTTTATTGATTTTTTTCTAAAGGATATCGACACTAATCCGGTTTTCATAATTTAATCCTTAATAAATATTCTTAGTTTCTCTGTATTCACGCCATACATTCTCAAAGAAGCCACCACCCTCAGGTAGAGGTCTTACAGGGCGTGCGCCACCACCAATTCCACCAAGGTCGGATTGATAGGTGATTTCAAATATTCTGTCGTTAAATTCGCCACTGTCAAGCTCAAATTTAAAGCTGTCATCCATTCCAGCAGGAGCTGTGCCAGAGGTAGAGGAATAAATAGCAGAGCCTCTTGATTTTCCACCAGCCAAGACATAAGTCTTCATAGCCATAGTGTACATCATTTCGCCAATAAGGGCATCTCTTAGACGATAAGCCTGAGAAAGCTTACTTTGCTTATCAACCTTGACTAAGGTGTTAAAGCTGTCAAGGGCACTTTGGAACTTACCAATAGCCTCATCAAATTTAGAGGCATTACGAATAGGACCAGCAACCTCGTCCATAAGCCTTTGGTACTTATCTGTAAGCGCAAGCGCATTATCCTCGTCACAAAGAATAGCTCTTGTCAAATCAATATGCTTAATAACTGCATTCCTGCACGCAGTGTCAAACGAAGTCTCGTCGGCAAGATCATTTTTGGCGTGCTTAGATATGTATTGTGCACACCTCATAGAGCCTACCTGACCTGCGTTAAGCGCGCTTCCACCAGGACGATAAACGCCATGGCTACCTGCAACCTCACCACAGGCAAATAGGTGAGAGATGTTTGTTTGCCACCACATATCAATATCAAGACCACCATTGTTGTGTTGGGCACAAAGGGCAATCTCAAGCATTTCCTTTTCAAGGTCAACGCCCTTGGAGAGATACAAATCATATGCTGGCATATTCATAAATTGAAGTCTTTCGAGAGGGTTGCCAAAGCACGCGTGTGCATTTTCAAGATACTCTCTTGCCTCGTCATCTAGCTTGTCATATGGTAAATTGTCAAGACCATATGGATTCTTTCTGAAATCGAGATAAACTCGTCTGCCCTTGATAACACACTCACGGAACACTAAAAGGTCAATAATAGATGAGCCAGAAAGCACCTTTTTGCAGTCAAATGGCCACTCATAGCCCTTTCTAAATATCTTTGAAAGGCAGGTGCCAATATCGTCAAAATATTCATTTAGAAACTCGTATTCATTTCCATCGGCATCAACAGAAACGAAGCGAGGAAGCACCTGCATATAGGTTCCAGAAACGTTCCATCTTGGAGCCACAGAGGCAAGACCATATTGCCATTCTGTTAGGTTTCTACCCTTAACTCCAGCCTCAAAGGCAACGCCAGTTGCGCCATGATGACCAATAGGATAAACTGTATTCGAATAAATGCCAGCAGGGCCACCTGTTGCTATAACAGTGTTTTCTGTGTTAAATAGCACAAAGCGCTCGTTTTCATTTTGCGCAACCTTATTAAGACATAGAACACCTACACAGGTGTCGCCATTTTTTATAAATTCAATAATTTGAAACTTATCATAAATCTTTATTTTACGCTTCATTACCTCTTTTTCAAGACATTCAGTCATCATTTTAGAGGTAAGAGGACCAACGCTAGTAGCCCTAGCTCTTGGGTCGTGGTCGGTTTTGTAGCCAACATACTCGCCAAAGCGATTTACAGGGAACTCAACACCAAGCTCGCAAAGGTGCAAGAAGCAAGGAACGGAAAGCGCAGCCTCAGCATACGCAATATCGCCATCAACGCATTTTCCGTTAAAGAAATCCTGTGCCATAGCCTTAGGGCTATCTGGATAATCAGCACAAAGATTCATTTTGTAGTAGGTCTGCTTATCAGAGCCTGTGTTACGAGAGGTGCCCATGTTAATGCCCTCAGTAACAATAGCGATATCCTCAACACCATAATCGTCAAGACGAAGCGCACAGTTATAGCCGGCAGCTCCTGTGCCAATAATAGCTGTATTAAGAGTAATTTTCTTTACCTTAACACCATTTATTTCAATAATACTTTCTCTCATATAAACCTCTTAAAAAGGCGCTAAGGAACGCCTGTGCCTTAGCGCCTGTATTGATTAAAGTCTTTGAATGTGCATACCACCATCAACGATAATTGATTGACCTGTGGTGTAGCCAAGCAAGCCAGAGCAAAGAGCATAGATAGCCTTTGCGCAATCCTCAGGAAGACCCCATCTGCCCATAGGAACAAGACCACCCGCGATAAGGTTGTCATATTTTTCCTTAACCTTTTCGGTCATGCCTGTTGCAATAATGCCAGGGCAAATCTCATTTACAGTAATGCCCTCGCCAGCCAAACGGTCAGCAAAAAGCTTTGTAATCATAGTAGCGCCTGCCTTTGAAATGCAGTATTCACCACGGCTTGTAGAGGAGGTGTAGGCAGAGCAGGAGGATACATTTGCAATATAACCACGCACGCCCTCAACCATCTCTTGCTTAAGCATTTGATTTGCAACAATTTGTGTAAGGAAAAGAGTACCCTTTGTGTTGATGTCCATTACAAAGTCGTAGCTCTCCTCAGTCATCTCAAGAATATCATTTCTAACCTTTGGCGCAACGCCTGCAACATTTACAAGCACATCAACTCTGCCAAACGCATCAAGACAAGCCTTAAGTGCATTGGCTCTATCATCAGCACTTGCAAGGTTACCTGCAACATAGACAGTATTCTTAAAACCCTTGAATTTATCAGCTACCTTGTCACTAGGAACAATATCCATAGCCAAAATAGCATAGCCCTCGCTAGCAAATTTTTCAACGCACGCGTAGCCGATTCCACCAGCTGCGCCAGTAATCATAGCAACCTTCATATAAATTACTCCTTACCTAAAACAAATTTCTTATAAAGTGGTGCATAAACCTCTTGGTCACGAATTACACAACCAGGAGTGCCACCCTTACATCTCATAATTTCAGTGCACTTGCCACAGCAAATACAAAGCTTCTTTGGGTCAAGATTAGCCCCAGAGGTGATGGCATTTGCAACATCTGGGTATGCAAGTGTTTCTCTACCATAGCCAGCAAAGTCAAACTTACCCTCAGAAACATATCCAGCAGTTACATTAGCAGAAACAGCACCGAGGAAGGAAATGCCAGAGCAAATAACAGGAGTTCCCTTAATCTCGCCAGCAACCTCGGCAATGCCATTAAGCATACGCTCAACACCACACATTGGGTGCTCAGGTGGCTCATATGTACCCTTAGCAAATGGACGATTTACATGAGGGTTAAAGTATGGATTACCCATAGTAAAGTCAAGCATGTCAATTCCATTTTCAACAAGCGCCCTTGATAGCATCTTAGCCTCAGTAAGGTCAGGAGTAATGCCCTCACCCTTCTTAACTCCAAAGCCGTATGGATACTCAAAGCCATCATATATATTAAGACGAGAGGTGATGATAAAGTCCTTGCCTGTCTCAATTTTCGCGTTTTTAACAGCAGTAGTTAGAAGACGAGTACGATTTTCGAAGCTTCCACCATATTTTCCCTCACGCTCGTAAGCACTCAATAGCTCGCTGAGAAGGTATCTGTGACAGCTCTTGATATCAGCACCATCAAAGCCACATTTCTTAGCCTCAATCGCACCCTTAACAAGCGCCTCGCCAAGAGTATCAAGATAATCATCGGTTACAATTCTAGATTTGTCAATAGGATTGTCCTTTTCGAAAATAGGATTGTTGTAGGCAATAAGAGGAGCAGGAACACCCTCTGGCTTTGAATATCTGCCGGAATGAGTTAACTGCATAATAACAACAGGCTCAAAGCCATTTGCCTTAACACATTCCTCTTTAATATCATTTACGATTCTTGCAAAATCGCCCTTTGTTTTATCGGTAAGATACATTTGTCTTGGATTTGCACGGCCCTCACCTAAAACAGCAGTAGCCTCAAACCAAATAATTCCAGCGCCACCTCTTGCAAAGCGCATATATCTTCTTTTTGTAAGCTCGTCAGGCGCGCCGTCAAATGTTCCGTCACAGCCCTCCATAGCTTGATATACAATTCTGTTATGTACGGTTTTAGTGCCGACCTTAATTTCCTTAGCGAGAGGGGATATGTCCTCTGAATAAGGGAAGGAAGCACCACTTTCCTCGCAAATCTTTAAAAAAGCATCTTTATTTTGTGCAACCTGATATGCCATTTTAAATTCCTCCAAAATTTATCTATTATAATAATTTTACCATTATATAATATATTTGTCAAGTAGAATGCGCGCATTAAAACGCGCGAGAGATAAATTTTTAAGATATGAAAATCCCCGTAAGCACTTGACAATTAAGGCTTTTTATGAGAAAATAAAAGGGTAAACAACATGTCTTACAGGAGAAAACAAATGAAAGCAATATTTTTGGCTAACAACAAGGGAAATATCGACTATGTATATGGCGAGAAAAATATAGAAAAAATCGCGTCCATGGTGGAGCTTGATAGGACACCATATTGCGAGGAGGATATTGTAGCACAGCCTGAAAAGTTCAAGGATGTGGAGATAATTTTTTCAACATGGTCAATGCCTGGTGGTGGAGAGCTTAAGCTTACAGAGTATCTTCCAAGCTTGAAAATTTTGTTTTATGCAGCAGGCTCAATTAAATATTTTGCACCAGAATATTTTGAAAAGGGTGTAAGGATTACAAGTGCGTTTTCAGCAAACGCTATTCCTGTTGCAGAGTATTCTGTGGCTCAAATTCTGCTTGCAAATAAGGGCTTCTTTATGTCCTCGCTTATTGCAAAAGCAGGTGACTATGACAGAGCAAATAAGCTTTCAGGTGCACATGCAGGAAACTATGAGGCAAAAATCGGTATTGTCGGTGCAGGCATGATTGGTAAAAAGGTTATAGAGCTTTTAAAGCCATATAAGCTTGATATGCTTGTTTTCGATGTGTTTATGAGCGAGGAGCAGGCGCGCTCTCTAGGTGTTACAAAATGTACTCTTGAGGAGCTTTTTGCACAGGCTGATGTTATTTCAAATCACCTTGCAAATGTACCTGCAACCGTTGGAATTATGAAGAAGGAGCACTTTGCCAGCATGAAGCAAAATGCCACCTTTATAAACACAGGTAGGGGCGCACAGGTCGATGAGGCTGGTATGCTGGAGGTATTAAAGGAACGCGAGGATATTTGTGCAGTGCTAGATGTTACCGTAGAGGAGCCACCGAAGAAGGATAGCGAGTTCTTTAAGCTTCCAAATATAATACTAACACCTCATATCGCTGGAAGTATGTCTGGCGAGGTTAGAAGAATGTCAGAGCTTATGATTGATGAGCTTGAGGCGTACCTATCTGGCAAGGAATTGAAATACGAGATTACAGCTGAACAGCTGGCAAAAATGGCATAAAAATAAAAGAGACTGTCGCTAAGCACAGTCTCTTTTTTGAATGTGTTTTTAATAGCACGGCATTAGCTAACGATATTATTGTCAGCCCTTGCCACGTCAGGACCTTGAATTGGCGTTTGATTTTGCCCACCCTGTGTTGCGGAATATGAGCTGAGGCCAAAGCTTACGCTTATCGCCTCGTTAACCTCGTGCATTAGTGAATCATCAAGATGCCCCATTTTTT
>JAGALI010000075.1 GCA_017625275.1 Clostridia bacterium | reverse complement strand
TCATCATTTTCGTCGTATTTATCGACATCTGCAACAAGAGAAATTTGCTCAAGAAAGCCCGTAAGCGTAGGCTCACTCTCCTCGTTTTCATATTCCTTTATTGCTGAGATAAGCTGTTCAAGATTTTCTCGTCTATCTCTACCAGCCTCTCCCTCCTCTATCAGCATTTTTTCATAGCCTGTACGCTTAATTAAGCCCTCTGCAAGCTGACTGATAGGAGTCTTATCAAGGTCATTGTGGAAGCTGTTTATTAAATATGCAAGCTCTTGCATTGGACCTGTTGCGGTTTTTGGAATTGCATTATAGGTGCTAGCACCCTTCATAACCTCAAGCACGCTTATTCCAAGCTCTGCTGAAATTGTAGATGCCCTCTCAAAGGAGGTTGCACCTATACCTCTTGTTGGCTTGGCATAAATTCTGCGAAGATGTATTCCGTCGCTTGGATTATTAACCACGTGGAGATATGCGATAATATCCTTTATTTCCTCACGATCATAGAAGCGATGCGCGCCAAGCATGCGATATGGTATGCCACTATTTGCAAAAATCGTCTCAAGGCTACGGGAAAGCGCGTTCATACGATACAAAACCGCAAAATCGCGATAAGCATATCCTTTTTGTGCCTTAAGTCTTATTATTTCATCAACGATAAATCGAGCCTCGTCGTTTTGGGTTGGGCTTTGCTTTACTATTATTTTGCTTCCCTGCTCACTATTGCACCAAAGCTCCTTTTTATGCTTATGATAATTCTTTGAAATCAATGCGTTTGCAGCATTTAGGATATTTGAGGTTGAGCGATAATTTTGCTCAAGCTTTATAACCTTCGCCTCATTATAGGTTGAGTCAAAGCTAAGAATATTTTCAATAGTTGCTCCACGAAATTTATAAATGCTTTGGTCATCATCGCCAACAACCATTATATTTCTATGGAAATCCGAGAGCATGCGAGTAAGCTCAAATTGAGCCTCGTTTGTATCCTGATACTCGTCAATGCAAACATATCGGAATTTATTTTGATAGCCAGAAAGCACCTCTGGATTTTGGCGAAGGAGCATTACTGTTTTCATAATAATATCATCAAAGTCAAGAAGATTTGATGACTCAAGAGTTTTTTGATATTTTTCGTAAACATCTGCAATAAGCTTATATTTATAATCCTTGCCATATTCACTGCGAAATTCACATGGGGTTAAAAGCTTATCCTTTGCGTTGCTTATAATGTTTTGGATATCCTTCACTGAAAGGGTTTTTTCGTTAATTCCAAGCTCCTTTACGCAGGTGGAAATTGTCTTTTTTGCATCGTCCGCATCACAAACGCTGAAGCCTGGACGATAGCCAACAAGCTCCCCATCCTTACGCAAAATACGCATACAAATCGAGTGAAAGGTACCAGCCCAAATATCCTCAGCATCGGCATTAAGAATCTTTGCAAGCCTTTCCTTAATTTCGTTTGCAGCCTTATTCGTAAAGGTAATAGCTAAATTTTGCCAGGCTGAGCACGGATTTTTTTCAAAAAGCTCAAGATACTTTTCTATTTGCTCCTTTGGAAGGTCTATAGCACTCTCTAAATCCTCAAGCGTATCCTCGGTCATAAACTCAGGTATATCCCTAGTATAATATGCATTTCCATATTTAATAATATGGGCTATTCTATTTACAAGCACCGTCGTTTTTCCACTTCCTGCACCAGCAAGAATCAAAACAGGCCCATTTACGCTATAAACAGCCTCTCTTTGCTTTTCGTTGAGGAAGGAATAGTACTTATCAAAAAGTGCCCTTTTCGCCTTTAAAAATCTATTTGCTTGAATTTCGTTCATCTTATTTTTCCGTTTCAATTTATTTGATTCACAACTATAAATATTCTATCATATTCTATAAAAAAAGTAAAGTACAAAAGGGCATTTTTCTTGCACATTTTGACCTTAAAATAAATTTCATTAAAATTCAAAAAAGGTATTGCAATTTAATAAAATGTATGATAAAATAATCGAGCAACAAGTAAATATGCCGGTGTGATGGAATTGGTAGACGTGCTGGACTCAAAATCCTGTGGTAGTGATACCGTATCGGTTCGACCCCGATCACCGGCACCAAAAATGCAAGCTACAAGGCTTGCATTTTTATTTTTTGAAAAATTTTAATTATTTTTTAAGTTTTTTTCAAAAAAGTAGTGACAAAATCAAAATCTTGTGCTAAACTTATATTACTTAGTTATACTAAGAAACCAATCTATAAAGGAGATTTGAAAAATGAAAAAGACACTTAGAATTGTTTCTTTGATGCTCGTTATGGTTCTTCTCTGTGGCGCTATGCTTTCTTGTAGCAAGGCAACCGAGAAATACGCTGACAAAATCAACGAGGCTGCTGAAGAAGACAAGCACATTTCATTGGCTGATGTAAAAGACGATCTCGGAGACGAAGCTCGTGTTTCAGTTGCTATGGGTGGCGGTTGGATTTATGCTGTTAAGGGTTGTGAGTCAAAGGCTGACGTTAAAGCATTGCTTGAAGAAGGCGACACTGTTGAAGGCATCGTTATCAAAATTTTTGACAACAAGGCAATTTCTGCTGAATTCAGAGAAATCACAAACGCTGATCTTCTTCTTATGGGCGAATAATTCAAACATAAAAGGTCCACCATTTTTTGGTGGACTTTTTTCTATTTATATTGATTTTTGTGCCCGAATGTGTTAGACTTTTAGTAGATTTTCAAAAAGAGGTAGTTATATGATTGATATTTCTCAAATTTCAGCGCAAGCCCTTGCCTATCTTGGTGATGCGGTTATTGAGCTTATGGTTAGAAAAAGGCTTGTTTTAATGGGTCTTGAAAAAAGTGGTAGGCTCAATGCAGAGGCGAGAAAATTCGTAACTGCTGTTGCACAAAATCAAGCTTATTTAAGCATTGAAAATGTCTTGACTGAGCAAGAGGCTGACATTTTCAGACGAGGCAAAAATTCCTCGCATTTAAACATTCCCAAAAGTGCTTCGCCACTAGAATACAAAAACGCAACAGGCCTTGAGGCAATCTTTGGCTATTTGCATTTAAAGGGCGATTTTCAAAGAATAGATGAGCTATTTGAGCTTGCATATGCAAATATTTTATAAGGGCACGTCTGTGCTCTTTTTATTTTTAATTATAATTGTATTTTTTCACAAAATTTTCACATTTTTTATTGAAATTTCGTATTGATTTTATCGAGGGTTAGTGATACAATACTAAATATAAAATATTTACTATTAAGAAAGGGTAAAAAATTGAAGGTTATAAAACGACTCTCTAAATGTATTGGCGAATACAAGCTACCTACGATTCTAACACCAATAATTGTTGCTCTTGAGGTTGTTATGGAATGCCTAATTCCGTTTTTTACAGCCGATCTAATTACATATGTTCAGCAAAATTATGTAATAAATGATGCAATTTTGACAAGCTGGTTTATTCGATTTGTCGAAGGAATTATACCTAACCAACCACTTGCTGTTGTGGGTGGATATTGTATTCTTTTAATTTTAATGGCACTTTGCTCCTTAACCTTTGGTGCTGTGGCAGGAATTACCTGCTCAAGGGCTTCCTGCGGGTTTGCTAAAAATCTTCGCAGAGAATTATTTAACAAATCTCAGGATTTCTCTTTTGAAAATATAGATAAATTTTCTACGTCTAGTCTTGTTACAAGGCTTACAACCGATGTTACTAATATACAGCAATCGTTTATGATGATTATAAGAACAGCTATCCGTTCCCCTCTTATGTTCATTTTTTCAATTACCATGGCTGTTATTCGTGGTGGTTCAATGTCGCTTGTTTTTGTTGTAGTTATTCCTATTTTGCTTTTCGGCTTAATCACTGTAGCAAAAAAGGCAATGCCTATTTTCAAAAAGGTATTTAAAAAATATGACAAGCTCAACGAATCAATCCAAGAAAATGTTCGTGGCATGAGAGTTATAAAGTCCTTCGTTCGTGAAAAGCATGAGAGCGAGCGCTTTGAAAAGGCTTCTGGTGATGTTGCAAGCGATTTCACCAGAGCAGAAAAAATACTTGCCTTTAACAATCCTATTATGCTTCTTTGCATGTATACTGTTATGACTTGCGTCTGCTTCTTCGGCTCACAGGCTATTGTTAAGGGTGATATTATAATTGGTGAATTCTCTGCCCTTTTGACATATGGAATGCAGATTCTCATGAGCCTTATGATGCTTTCTATGATTTTTGTTATGATTACTATGTCTAGTGAATGTGCAAAAAGAATTTGTGAGATTTTGGATGAGGAAAGCACTATTACCAACCCTGAAAGTCCTGTTTTCGAGGTTAAAAACGGTGATATTGACTTTGAAAATGTTAATTTTAAGTATGCAAAGCGTGCCGAAAAATATGCGCTTTCTAACATCAATTTACACATAAAATCTGGTCAAACAATCGGAATAGTTGGTGGTACTGGTAGCTCAAAATCCTCTCTTATCCAGCTCATTCCACGACTTTATGATGTGACCGATGGTGCTGTTAAGGTTGGTGGGGTTGATGTAAGAGATTATGACATTGTAGCTCTTCGAGACTCTGTAAGCGTTGTTCTTCAAAAGAATATACTTTTCTCTGGTACTATCAAGGAAAATCTTCG
>JAGALI010000074.1 GCA_017625275.1 Clostridia bacterium | reverse complement strand
TATCCATCATCTGGACCAGAGCATGCATTCCTTCAGGAAATTGGCAGAGTTAAATACGATGTAATTGATGACGAGGAAACAATAGATGCATTCTATAAGCTTTCGCGCCTTGAAGGTATTATTCCAGCTATTGAAAGCTCACATGCAGTTGCATATGGTATGAAGCTTGCAAAGACTATGGACCACGGCTCAGTTCTTATTAACCTCTCAGGAAGAGGCGATAAGGATATGGATTACATAATCGAAAAATACGGCATAAGATAAAAAAGAAAGCCCCAAGCAAGGGGCTTTTTTATTATAATTATATACTTGACAATATACACTAAATGTGCTAAAATGGTAATAAGGATTTTATGCAATTCGTAAAAAGGAGATTTTTATGAAGAAAAAAATAATGTCGTTTCTTCTTGCTATAATCATTTCGGCAATGCTTTTTGTCCCTGTTCAAACATTTGCTGATACTGCCGAAAATTTGGCGGTTGAAAGCGTGCAGGCAAGCACATCGCAGCTAGTAGATGTAAAAATCACAGCAGCGTCAGCCATTGATGTAAATACTGCAAGGATAGTAGTTAATTATGATTCTAAGCTTGAGCTTGTTTCTGTTACAAATGGAACAGCCTTGCCTAATAATATGAGCCAGGATGTTAGCGCTCAGGATAACGGAAGCTATATATATCTTGCATCCTCTGGTACAGCGCAGGACGCGCTTTTGAATGGTGGAAACGTAATTTTCACAATGAAATTCAAAACACCATCTGAGGCTGGTACATATTCAATCAAGATTGATAACACTAGAACAGAGCTTGTGAACGCCCAGGCAATATCAACGTCTTGTATTGCAAAGGCAGGCGCTATAACAGCTTCTGCACCTGCGACAGCACCTTGTGAAGCACATGCTTTTGGTGAAAGCGTTGTTGTGAAGGCAGAGGCATCGTATCTTTCTGGTGCATATTCATACAAGACCTGTACAGCATGTGGCTATGTTGAAAGCACCCTGACCTCGCCAACCTCCACAGAAATTCTCACTCCTCTGGGAACTGCAATTAAATATGCAGGAAATCCAGCTGGTATTGGCGCACACTTTAAGGTTGATTCAGAGGCTATTGCAAAGGTAGAGGCAGCAGGCTATAAGGTTACCATCGGTATGGAGTTTATCTATGGCACAAGAGAAGAAAAATATTATTTCTATGGCGATAACATTTCTCCAGAAAATGAAATGAATTTTGCAGATGGCGTAATTTCAGCAGGCATTGAAAACCTTTATACACAGCAAAAGGGTACAATTTGTGCATTTGTTGATATAGTCGACCCGGCAGTTGGCTATGGTAGAACAGAAAGAGTCTATAACCACCTAAACGGTGAAAAAAATCTTTCCATTAGAGATATTGCGGAGCTTCTTAATTTCAACAAGTATAGCGAAGCTACATGTAATTATCTAACAGCTGTTTTGGCAGGCGAAACCTTTGAGGATAAAAATTACATAGGCTAATTTGTAAAAACAAAAATCACTCGCGATTGCGAGTGATTTTTTTGTTTGATTATTCTGCCTTGTCGAAAAGGCTTCCACCCTTTGTTACTGATGTGAAGGTGGTTGGATTTTTTGTAAGAGTATATTGAGTTACAAGGTGGTCACCAACAACAGCGTAAAGTGCCTCTTGGTAAAGATCGGCCTGTGTAAGCTCCTCTTCGACATACTGGGTAGCGTATTCAGCAGCCTCAGCCTCAGTTATAGTAGAGCTGGATTGCAAATATTCAAGAGTGTAAATGTTTATAAGCTCGTTTTTTGCATTTTCAATGTCACCATCGGTAACAACAAGCCCATTAGCCTCGGCGTAGGCATAATAAGCCATCTCAGCCTTTAAAACGGATTTGATATAAGCGTCTAAGCTTTCAAAGCCAGCAAGCTTTATATAATCCTCAAGGGACTCGACACCTTGATTCTTGTATTGCTGAACAAGAGTAACCTCAGCGGCCTCAAGCTGCTTTTTCAAAAGCTTGTATTCCTTGCTTGGATAATCAAGCACAATAGTATTGGAAACAAGATATTCTACAATCTGCTGTGCAGCATATGAGTCAATAAGAGCGTTTTCAAAGGCTTCAATTGATTCGTACTTGTCACCATAGGTTGATTTAATGTATTCAAGGTCGTATTTTTCAGTTGAATAAATAGTGTTTATAGTAGCCTTGAATATAACTGTTTTTCCATTAAGCTTCGCAGCATCTGTGCCCTCAGCACCATAGTCATCAGGGAAGGTAGCCTTGAATTGACCTTCCTTACCAACGCTAAGACCAATAAGACCAATTTCAAAGTCCTTAATAAATGTCTGTGAGCCTATATAAACGGTGCTTGTGCCAGAGCCACCAGAGAAGGTAACCTCTTTGCCGTTTGCGTCAATTTTAATGTTTCCAGCATCATCAATTTCGTAGCCTGTGTAGGTAACGGAAACAACATCACCCTCTTTTACAGGTCTTGATGTGAAGGAGTAGGTGAAAAATGCTCTTTTTCCAACATGAGGAGCAAGCTGCTCATAAGCTTGTGGATAATTAGCCTGCATAGAAGAGAGGTCTGCAGGAATGATAAAATCATTTTCAGTTGTTGTTTCGCCAATTCTGCTCTTTAGAAGTCTGTTTTCAATTTCAGTATTAAAGGAGCCAGCGCCTAGGTTTTTAATAGAAATTGCTTCCTTTACCTTTTCTGTGCTTGCACTGTCGGAGGTAAACCAAACCTCGCCCCTTTGGTCGATGTCTCCACCAGTTGAGTCTGTGCCAATAATCTTATATTCCTGAATGGTAATAAAAACCTCAATATCATCACCAGAAAGAGCAAGACACTTGTCGGTTGACATTGAAATTATATCCTGGTCAATTGTCATTTGTACCTGGTCAAGGTCTACCTTAACCTCGTGTCCAGAAACTGTTGGGATGGTAACATACTTTGCCATGGTTTTATAATCATACTTTTGCTCAACAACGCAAGAGGAAAGAGAAAGCACCATGATAATTAACAAAGCAAGACAAATAATTCTTTTTTTCATTTTAATTTTCCTTTTCTGAGTTTATTTTGCCATTTAGGCGATAGCTATAGAATTTATAAATAGTTATAAATGTTAGATAAGCAAGAACTAAATAAACGAAGGCGTTTTCAAGAATATTAAGCGCTATATATCCAACAAAGGAGCCAAATGCGTCCTTAGTTTGGAAAACGAAATCGTTATCAATAAGCTCGGGAAGAATGCCCGTTATAATAAATGCAATTATATTTATTCCAAAAAGCACGATACAAGATACAATCATGGATTTTTGAAGTCTGTTAGACCAGGAAATAAATTTTTGTGGCTCTACCTTACTTGTTTTAACAATCTTACAGGTGATAAAGGCAATCAGAACAGCAGGGAGAAGCTGGTTTATGACGCCACTACCCATGGCTTGATATACATTCATAACACCGACAGAAAACGCCTCAGAGCCCTCGGGAGAGGAAGCCTCTGTCATATAGATGTAACCGGCAATAGATTGATAAATAAAGAAAGGAACAAAGGAGAGAAGAAGAATAAGAAGCGACATGACTCCTTCGTAAAAATCGAATTTGAAGAAAGCATAAATTACAGTGCCAAATCCGATAAACATTGAAATAGCATTACAAAAATCGGTAAGATATCCAAGGAAAACCATCAAGGTTGTTCCACTTGAAATATACATAGATACTGTAAAATAGATTACTGCCACAATTAGCGCGATAAGAGATGAGCCTACTACAAGCGCTAAGGCATCAGAATAAAATCTTTTTTTCATAATGTACCCCTAAAATAAAATTACATTTAATATTCTAGCATATAAACGCGAAAAAATAAAGATAAATTTTAAAAAAGTTTATAAAAACGCGCAAAATTCAGCAAACCATCACATAAGATATGCATAAAAGGAGAAAATTATGGAAAGAGAATACGATTATAAT
>JAGALI010000073.1 GCA_017625275.1 Clostridia bacterium | reverse complement strand
TCTTACATGTAGCTTTTGAGTTGAAATGCCAATCTCAGCACCAAAGCCAAACTCACCACCATCAGTAAATCTGGTAGAGGTGTTTACATAAAGCGCACAGGAGTCAATTGAATTTACAAAAAGCTCAGCGCTTCTTGCACTTTCCGTGATAATAGCCTCGCTGTGACCGGTTGTGTATTTGTTTATATGGTCGATAGCCTCGCAAACGCTATCAACAACTCTTATAGACACGATATAATCGTCGTATTCGGTTGCAAAATCCTCTTCTGTTGCAGGGGCAATTCCGTTAATAATCGACACAGCGCGTGGGCAACCACGAAGCTCAAGCTTGTATTCTCTTGTAGCCTCATAGAAGCGAGCCAAAAACTCCTCGGCTACGCTCTTGTGAACTAAAATGGTTTCAATTGCGTTGCAAACAGATGGGCGAGAGCATTTTGCATTGATAGCAACCTTAAGAGCCATATCAACATCAGCGCTCTCGTCTACATATAGATGACAGTTGCCAGCACCCGTTTCGATAACAGGAACTCTTGCGTTTTCAACAACGCTCCTTATAAGACCCTTGCCACCACGAGGAATAAGAACGTCAATATATCCACGCATGCCCATAAGCGCGCTCGCACTATCGCGTGTCGTGTCCTCAATAAGAGAAACTGCATTTTGGTCAACACCACACTCGCAAAGCGCCTCGCGAATAAGAGAAACAATACACTTGTTTGAGCTGATGGCTTCCTTTCCACCACGAAGAACAACTGCATTTCCACTCTTAAGACAAAGTGAAGCAGCATCAGGCGTAACATTTGGACGCGCCTCGTAAATCATGGCAACAACACCAAGAGGCACGCGCATTTTGTGAATTTCAAGTCCGTTAGGACGGGTAAATATTTCGCCAGCACCGATTGGGTCATCAAGCTCGGCAATCTTTAAAATCGCATCAGAAATCCCCTTGATTCTCGCCTCATTTAGCATAAGACGGTCAAGCATTGCGTCCTTGATTCCATTAGCCTTAGCGCTCGCAAGGTCGATTTTATTAGCCTCAATGATTTTATCTGTCCCACCTAGAATTTTAGCTGAAATGGTGCAAAGAAGCCTGTTTCTTTGTGCACCACTTAGGCAGGCAACAGAGCGAGATGCAGCCTTCGCCCCCTCGCAAAGAGATTTAACAGTATCAAAAAGCTCCATATTAGTCCTTTCTGGCAGCAAAATATGTGCCCACATGCTTTCCGTCAAGAATATCGTAAAGAACACAAGGATTTTCACCATTTACAATAAGCATAGGAATGCCATAGTCATTAGCAATAGACGCAGCGTTGATTTTCGCAATCATACCACCTGTACCACGCGCAGTACCTGCACCACCAGCATAGGAGCGGATTGTGTCATCAATTTTTTCAACGCGGTCAATGAGAACAGCGTCATCGAATTTTCTTGGGTCCTTGTTATAAAGACCATCAATGTCGCTAAGATTAATAATAATATCAGCCTCGCAGGCAATCGCAACATAAGCAGAAAGCGTATCGTTACCACCAAACTCAATTCCCTCACAGGAAACGGAGTCGTTTTCGTTTACAACAGGAACACAGCCCATATTAAGAAGCGTGAAGAAGGTGTTCTTAATGTGCTCAAGCCTTGTCTTGTCGTCAACAACATCCTTAGTCATAAGAATTTGGGCAACGGTGTGACCATAAACGGAGAAAAAGCTATCATAGATTTTGATAAGCTGACCCTGCCCGACAGCAGCACACGCCTGCTTTTCCTCAAGCGTTTGAGGATATGCATTCATGTTGAGTCTGGCAAAGCCAGCGCCAACAGCACCAGAGGAAACCATAACAACCTCATGCCCTGCATTTTTAAAGTCAGAAACGGCGCGAGTAAGAAGCTCAATGCGACGAAGATTGAGCGAGCCGTTTTGGTAAGTAAGCGTAGATGTACCAATTTTTATAACTATTCTTTTGCAGTTTTTTATAATGCCCATAATTTTCTCCAAAAATATTCCCATTTCGGTGTTGAATTTTAGCGCTTTGTGTTGTATAATTAGTTTACAACGAGAGCGTGCGCGCTTTTATTTGCTTATATAATACAATATAAAAAGCAAAATTTCAAGACCTTTAAAGGAAAAGAGAAAAAATGAAGCAAAAATTTTATGTTGAAATAGCAGGCGTTAAGCTTGGTATTGTGTCCGAGGAAGGGCAGGAATATGTAGAGGATGTTGCAAGGACAGTAAATGACAAGATAAATCTTATGATACATTCACAAAAAAACTGCTCGCTTGTAGAGGCTGCAATTTTCTGTGCTATGGATTTTTATAGCACAGGGGCAGGAGATTCGAGAAAGGTTAAAAATCTTGAGGCACAAATTGCCCTTTATCAAGCAAATGTAAATCGTCTAAAGAAGGAAAATGAGGAGCTTCGTGCAAAGCTTCAAGGAAACTGATGAGAACTGAAAATAGCACCTTGCCTGAGCTTTTAGCGCCAGCAGGCGATAAGGACGCACTTATTAGTGCGATTGCCTCGGGGGCAGATGCCGTATATTTTGGTACGGATTTATTTAATGCGAGAATAAGAGCAAATAACTTTAACCTTGACGAGGCGCGTGAGGCAATAATGCTTTGCCACGCACACGGAGTCAAGGCTTTTGTTACGCTTAATATCGCAATTTATGACAAGGAAATCCCAAGGGTGCTTGAATATGTAAAATCACTTTATGAGAGTGGCGTCGATGCACTTATAGTTGCAGACCTTGGAGTGATGAGGCTTGTAAAAAGGTATTTTCCTGACCTTGAAATTCATGCCAGCACACAGGCTAGCGCACACAACCTTGACGGAGTTAATATGCTAGCGTCGCTTGGCTGTAAAAGAGTGGTTGTAGCAAGAGAGCTTGATAAAAATAGTATAAGTCATATTTGTAGTGGCACAGATACAGAAATTGAGATTTTTGTTCACGGCGCACATTGCATGTCCGTGTCCGGTCAATGCCTTATGAGTTATGCGATGGGTGGTAGAAGTGGTAATCGTGGTGAGTGCGCTCAGCCCTGTCGCTTGCCATATACATTAGGCAAAAGGTCATTTTATCCATTGAGCCTTAAGGATATGTCGCTAGCAGGTCATATCCACGAAATTATAGACACAGGTGTGGCCTCGCTTAAGATAGAGGGGCGAATGAAAAGCTCCGATTATGTCGGTGGCACAGTATCAGCATGGAGACGCCTGCTTGACGAAAAAAGAAACGCAACAAAAGGGGATTTTGAATACCTTGAGGGGCTTTTCTCTCGCCAAGGCTTTACAGACGGATATTTTACCTCGAAAATAAATGAGTCAATGCTCGGAATCCGTTCCGAGGAGAACAAGGCGCAAACTAAGGCGCAGGGCACAGCCAAAATGGAGCTTGAGAGGCCAAAAATAAATCTATATGCAAGATTGATTTTAGGCGAAAGGGCTAGCCTTAGAGTGACTGATGGAAAAAGAGAAGCCATCGCCTACGCAGATGTGGTCGAGGAGGCGATATCAAGCCCAATGTCGCGTGAGGATATTGCAAAAAGCCTGTCGAAGCTTGGCGCCACACCATACGCCCTTGGCACTCTTGAAATTGAAAAGAGCGATAATATAATAGTTAGAGTATCTAGCCTTAACGCCCTTAGGCGTGAGGCGATAAGTGCGCTTCTTTCTCCTAAAAGAGAGAAAAAAACAATTGAGCATGTGGCTAAAATGCGTAAAAGAAATTCAAGGAAGATACGCTCAGCGCTGTTTTCTAGACTAGACCAAATTCCTCAAAATTCGGACTATTTCGATATTGTGTATATTTATGCCGATAGATACGAGAAAAACGAGAAAATAAACGGAATTTGCCTCCCCCCTGTAATTCTTGATTACGAGTGGGACGAGATAGAGGCGAAAATGACACAGGCAAGAGAAGATGGTGTAAAATACGCGCTTGTGTCTAATATAGGACAGATAGAAAGGGCAAGGGCGCATGGCTTTACCCTTGTTGCCGACTTTAGATTTAACGCCTTCAATGGTGAAAGTATAGACGCACTTTTGGAGCTTGGGGTGGACGATATGATTTTGTCTCCGGAGCTTTCCCTGCCACAGGTAAGAGACTTGCCAGCTGGTAGTGTAATTGCATATGGTGCCTTTCCTGTTATGACTACCCATAAGTGCATAATAAAGGAGAGCGTAGGGTGTGAAAAATGCAAGACCTACCTAACTGATAGAACAGGCGCGCCACTATTTTGCGAGGGCATTTTTGGACATAGAAATATTATTTATAATAGTGTGCCAATTTATATGGCAGATAAGCAAGAGGATATTTCATCGTATTCGTGGCACTTTATTTTCTCGGACGAGAAAAGGGACGAGTGCTATGAAATTATAGAGGCGTATAAAAATAAGAGCTCAACATCAAAAAGGATAAGGAGAATTAAGTCGTGAGAATAGTTTTGGCATCAGCCTCGCCTAGAAGGCGCGAAATACTTGGCATGGTATGTCCGGAGCTTGAAATTCGCATTTCAAACGCTAACGAGACCTGTGACAGCGACACTCCCCTTGACCAAATCCCAAGGCTTCTTGCCGAAAAGAAGGCGTTGGCAGTTCCGATTGAAGGTGGTGAGGCGATAATTGGCTGTGACACTGTTGTTGTTTGCGAGGGCGAGCTTATGGGCAAGCCCAAGGGACGCGAGGACGCGATTCGTATGCTCGAAAGATTTTCAGGCACAGAGCACCTTGTTATAAGTGGAGTTTGCGTTCGCACAGAGGATAAAATATATTCCGAAAGCGTGACTAGCAGGGTTTATATGAGGGAGCTTTCTCGTCGAGAAATAGAGCGCTATGTTGACGAGTACGAGCCATATGATAAGGCAGGCGCATACGGAATACAGGAAATGGCAGGCGCCTTTGTCACAAGAATAGACGGAGACTTTTATAACATAGTTGGCTTGCCACTGTGTCGCTTAACGGAGATTTTTAAGGAGCAATTTAACACGGAGCTTATATGAATAAAAATGAGAAAAGGGCGCGTATGGCGCTTATTGTAGAGGAGCTTAAAGGGCTATATCCAGATGCTAAATGCTCGCTTGAATATGGGGGTGATGCGTGGAGGCTTCTTGTTATGGGACGCTTAAGCGCACAATGCACTGACGAAAGAGTTAATATAGTCTGTAGGGGGCTCTTTTCTGCCTTTCCAAGCGCTAGGGCTATGGCAGAGGCACCTCTTTCTGAAATTGAGAAAATTATAAAGCCCTGTGGTCTTTTTAGAATGAAGGCACAAAATATAAAGGACGCGTCGGCGCGCCTCATTCGAGATTATGACGGTATAGTCCCACGCGAAATGGAGGAGCTTTTGAAATTCGAGGGCGTCGGCAGAAAGATAGCAAATCTTTTGCGTGGCGATTTATATGGCTTGCCTGCAATTGTAGCAGATACTCATTGTATGAGAATTTGTGGACGCCTTGGTATGTATAAAAACGGCATGAAGGACCCTGTCAAAACAGAGAAAATCCTGTCCGAGCTTGTAGAGCCAAGCGAGCAGAGTGACCTTTGTCATCGCCTTGTGCTTTTTGGCAGAGACATCTGCACAGCAAGGTCACCAAAATGTAGCGAATGTGAGATAGGCAAAAGGGGACTTTGCGAAAATCAAATAAAATAAAAAAGCAGGTGATTTCACCTGCTTTTTACTTTTGTTTTTAGGACTTTGGGGGCATTAAATCTCCCTTGCGCTCGTTTTCCCATTCGCGCTTTTGCTCATACCAGCTAGCCATGAGCTCCTTTTCCTTGTCCTTTTGCCACGATTGAACATTCTCACTCTTGCCAGCTGATGCGTCCTTAAACGCCTCAAGCCTTTGTTCGATTGTTTCCTCGATGGTTGTGTCTAGATTGTCAAGCTCCGAGCTCTTTATCTCAAGCTCATCTGTAAGCTCATCAATTTCGGCAATGGTTTTGTCAATAAGCGCAATGAGCTCGCTATCACTCTCGTCAGCCTTGATTTTATTTAAAATCTCAAGAATGCCATCAACGGCACTATATACATCACTTGCTTCCTTAGCCTTATCCAGCTCTATAATATATTTGTCAAAGCTTGAAACAAAGCCCTCATATCTGTCTCTTTCAGGTATAGATGGCCTGGGCTCTGACGGGTCATGGGGCTTTCCACCACCATTTGGCTTGCCAGGTGGAGAAGATGGTGTAGCTGGGGTGTCAAGGCGTGTTATGCATCTTTCGAGCTCATCAATCAGCCTTGCAACACTGTCAGCAATAGAGGAAAATAGCTTTTTTTCGGCTGAGCACTTTTCTTCCCTGGCCTTTTCAAGAGCATCTTGCTTTAGTTGCTTTTCAAGCTCGGATATTTTTCCGTAAAGCTCACTTATTTTGATGTCATCATAAAGCTCGGCATCAAGCTCTCCGCCAAGCTCAAGATAGTGAAGAATTAGTGCGTATTTTTGTGAATCAATTCCGTGCTCACTCGCCTTTTCGTCAAGCTTAGAGTCCTGTATTCCTGTGATTACAACACCAAGCATCTTTTTATCGGAAAATTTGCTTGTAAATAGCTCCTTTATGTGTTTTGTCATTTTCTCGTCAAGCTCACCATTTTCACTAGTGGCACTAGCCAAAACGGCGTTGTTATCACGCTCGGCAGAGAAGTAGCCAAGAGAGATGCATCTATCAAAAAGAATTTCAACAGCCTCATTAGAGGATTTGCCTATTATATCAATATTATAAATTAAAACATTAGCATCCTCATTAAGAGGTATGAGCTCTGTTACAAATCCGTCCTTGTCGTAGCCCACCTTAACCGAGGGGTTAATGTCGATAACAAAATATCCTCCCATTTTGTTGTTAGAAGAATCCTCGCGTCCTGTAAGATAAATTACAGTAGCCAAAACAGCAAGTAGAATAGCAAGAGTGATACAAATAAGCCTAAGCCTTGAGCCACGCATGGTTGTGGTGCCACCTGTTGCATAAGCAACCTCGCAAGTTAGACCCTCGCCCTCGTTACATTTCTCTAAAAGCGTAGAAAAATCGGAACGAGAAGCCACGGATAAATCCTGCTTCAGCTGTTTTTTTATGCTATGCTTTTTCATTCCGTTCCCTCCATATATTTTTTGAGCTTTTTAATTGCCTCTGTGTGCTTCCAGGAAACTGTTCCTCGAGGCATTTTCAGATACAGGGCAAGCTCCTTTGCCTTGACTCCCGAGGCGCGAAGAAGCACAATTTGTCTTTCTATTGGGTCGAGTATTTTTAGAGCATTTTTAATGAGAACGCTAAGCTCAATATCGCTCTCATAAGAGCCTAAAATATCATTTTCTGTAAAATCAACACTAAGCTCGCGTGCGCGCTTTTTAAGAAGATTTAATGATTTGTTTTTGGCTATAGTTAAAATCCATGTTTTGTAGCCGATGCCTCTGAATTTGTCAGATTGAAGCCATACGGTAACAAAGGTATCCTGTGTAAGCTCCTCAGCAAGAGCATGGCTTTTAACAACACCAAGGCAGGCAGAATAGACAGCCTGCCTCAGCTTGTTGTATAGGTCCTCAAACGCGACCTTGTCATGCTTAGCAACCCTTGGCGCTAGCGAGTCAAGACTCATCTTTTGCCCCCCTTTTATCGCGATTTGTTGAATATATTTTACCTCTTTGTCGCAATAAAGTCAAGGATTTTTGCATTAAGATATAGCTTGCGATTATTTGCTTGGGGCTTCATTTTTTTCGTTGTGTAGGTCGTGTCTATGCTGCTTTTGCTCCTCAAAATGAGTCTTTGCACTTTCCATATCGGACTTTAGCTCCTCTTTGATTTGGTTTTCAAAATCCTTGAAGCCTTCCTCGATGCCCTGAATTACAGCCTGTTGTATTAGGTCTAGATTAGCCTCATCTTTTACGACTTTAAGCTCAGCCTCTGTGGCATCAATAAGAGCCTCAAGGTCAGCAAGAACCTTGACAGAGGTCTCACCACAAAGCTCAGTTATCTTAGCAATATCGTCCTCTGTGAGAGCATATAAATCCTCGTCATACTTGTCAAGAATAGCCTTTAGCTCCTCTTTTGCCTTTTCAAGCTCTGCATCAAATGCCTTGTCAAAATATTTTTCAACTGACTTTACAGTGATTTCACCCTCGTCATTGCTTATTACAGAAGCGCTTTCCTCGCCAATTAAGTTAAGAATAGCCTCGGCATCCTCATCAGATATTACAGTAGCCTCCGCTTCAGCCTTGATTTCCTTATAAAGAGTCTTTAAAGCCTCAAGCTTAGTTAAAATATTGTCATGAGCCTCACCATAAATTTCGGAAATTCTGCGCTCTGCCTCAGCCTTAAGCTCTTGCTTGCGATTTTTAAATTTTTCCTTTAGCTCCTTGCCGAGCATGCTAGCGTATTCTTCGGAATATTCCTTAAGAAGCTTAACAAGCTCCTCTGTTGACATTTCTACACCGATTTCGATTGTCATATCAGGGTCATATTCCATAATTGATTTGATAAGACGAAGCTTAGCAGGGGATAGGTTCTTGTAAAGCTCAGGATTTTCATCCTTAAGCTCCTTAACCTC
The DNA here is from genome assembly GCA_017625275.1 of Clostridia bacterium. Taxonomy (GTDB): domain Bacteria; phylum Bacillota; class Clostridia; order Oscillospirales; family CAG-272; genus RGIG2000. The sequence goes on along the minus strand of JAGALI010000073.1, from coordinate 3,080 downwards.
GCGCTCATCGGCTAGTCGAGGATTTGAATTAACAAGTGCACGGGAGCTACCCTTTTTAGCACCCTCTGCCGCGATTTCCTCAAGCGCCTTAATAATATCCTCGTCATCGGCTGTTGCTGTAATTTTAACACCTGTATTTTCGTCATTTAAGTATCCAAGCTCCTCAGCAAGAGCAACTATTTTTTCGGTTGCCTCATCAGCAGTAAGTCCAGATAGGTCCTCTCCAGAGAGAAGCACGGACGCATCGTCGTTGCAAGCGTTTACGCCCTTAACCTTGCCATTCTCTAAAACAAGCTCAATTGAAGGGTTTATGTCAATTGCCAGATAAGCAAGACCGGTTACCTGCGTTGTGTTTGGCTCGTTAGACGAGCTTTCAGTTGGCTGTGTTGCTGGTATGCTACATGCCATAAGAGAAAGCACCATACAAAGCGCTAATGTGAATGCAACAAGGGATTTTTTTAGTGTCTTCATTTTTCTTTACCTCACTTTTCTAAAATTAGCAATTTTTTGCCCTTGTATCTATATTGACAATTCAAGTGGCAAAAGCGTTGGTTAGCTTGTAAAATAAAAAAGGCAGCGAAATTTGCTACCTTATATAATTTATATGCTTTTCAAGATGTCGGAGAGAATAAAATTACTTACAAAAAAGCCACTTGGGGTAAAGGAATAGGAGCTATCATTTTTAATGACATGCCCACTTTTTATATATTTTTCAAGCTCATAACGACTTGAAAAATCAACACCAAAGCGATTTTTGAATTGAGCTACATCAACACCATCGCAAAGACGTAGCTTGAGCATAACATATTCGTCCATTTGCTCCTCAAGGCTTGGCGCACGCTCAGCCTCGCTTGTCCTTGAAGGCACATCACCTGAGCGAATAGAGTCGAGGTAAGCATCAATGTCTCTTTCGTAATAGTAGCGTCTACCCTCAAAAAACGAATGTGAACTAGGACCAAAGCCAACATAGTCCTCGGAAAGCCAATATTTCATATTGTGGCGAGAGCGATAGCCAGCCCTTGAAAAATTGCTTATCTCATACTGCTCATAGCCAGCCATAGAGAGGCGAGAGCAGATATCAAGATACATATTATATTGAGTATCCTCGTCAGGCAATGTAAGCTCAGCAAGTCGCTTTCCAAACGGAGTGGAGTCCTCTATTTTTAGACAGTATGCCGAAATGTGCTCAGGCGCTAGTTTAATCACATAATCAAGCGTTTTTGTAAGCGAATGCCTGCTTTGCTCAGGCAAGGCGTACATAATATCGACGCTTATGTTATCAAAGCCACACTCTCTTGCAAGAGAATAGGATTTTTCAAAATCCTTTAGAGTGTGAATCCTGCCAAGCGCGCAAAGCTCGGTGTCAGACGTGGATTGAAGCCCAAGGCTAAGACGATTTACCCCACCATTTTTCCAGGCTAAAAGCTTTTCTCGGCTCAGCGTTCCTGGGTTAGCCTCTATCGAAAATTCAGCCCCCTGTGCTATATTGAGGCGTCTCATTATTGTGCTACAAAGAAGCTCTATATCCTGCACCTCAAGAAGCGAGGGAGTGCCACCGCCTATGAAAATGGTGTCAAATGTATAGTCACCATAAAGGTGTGCCTCACGCTCAATTTGAGTGCATAAAATAGACACATACTCGCTTAAATTACCCCCTTGAGGGCGACAAAGCGAGTAGAAGTCACAATAATTACATTTTTTAACACAAAAGGGAATATGAATGTAAAGTCCAAGCATATTACTTTTCACTGTCGTCAAGCTTAAGCACAGCCATAAACGCCTCAGGCGTAACCTCGACGGAGCCAAGACGACGCATTTTCTTTTTACCCTCCTTTTGCTTCTCAAGAAGCTTCTTTTTACGGGTTATATCACCACCGTAGCACTTTGCAAGGACATCCTTTCTAAGTGCCTTTACGGTTTCGCGCGCAATTATCTTGGAGCCAATCGCAGCCTGAATAGGAATTTCAAACAGCTGACGAGATATGTTGTCCTTTAGCTTTTCAGCAATCTTTCTCGCTCTTGGATAAGCCTTATCTGCGTGAACGATAAAGGTAAGCGCGTCAACAATCTCACCATTGAGAAGGAAGTCAAGCTTAACAAGGTTACTAGCCTCATAGCCAGAAAGCTCGTAGTCAAGCGATGCATATCCCTTGCTTCTGCTCTTTAGAGCATCAAAGAAGTCGTATACAATTTCGTTAAGTGGCAATGAATAATGAAGCTCAACTCTTGTCGCGTCAAGATATTTCATATCCTTGAAAACGCCACGCCTGTCTTGACAAAGGTCCATAATTCCACCAACATAATCTGTTGGAGTAATGATGCTTGCCTTAACCATAGGCTCATAAGCTACCGAAATGGTGTCTGGGGCAGGATAATTTGACGGATTGTCAACATAAACAATTTCGCCATCAGTTTTTTGGATTTTATAAATAACGCTTGGGGCTGTGGTTATAATATCGAGATTAAATTCACGCTCAAGCCTTTCTTGAATAATTTCCATATGCAAAAGACCAAGGAAGCCACATCTAAAGCCAAAGCCAAGTGCAATTGAGGTCTCGGGCTCAAAGGAAAGCGCAGCGTCGTTTAGCTTTAGCTTATCAAGTGCATCGCGAAGGTCATTGTATCTTGCGCCGTCAGCAGGATAGATACCAGAGAACACCATAGGAAGCGCCTCCTTGAAGCCGTTTAGTGGCTCAGATGCAGGATTTGTTGCACTTGTAACGGTGTCACCAACTCTTGTTTCGCTAACGGTTTTAATGCTTGCAGTTATGTAGCCAACCTCGCCAGCACGAAGCTCCTCACCCTTCTTAAGACCAAATGCGTCAAGGTAACCAACCTCAACAACATCATATGTAGCGCCCGTGCTCATAAGCTTGATTTTATCGCCAGCCCTGAGCGTGCCGTCCATAACCCTTACATAAACAACAACACCTAGATATGCATTGTAGTATGAGTCGAAAATGAGGCACTTAAGAGGCTTTTCGTCATCGCCCTTAGGAGCAGGGATTTTATCAACAATAGCAGCTAATACCTGGCCGATATTAAGACCAACCTTTGCAGAAACAGCAGGGCAGTCCTCG
>JAGALI010000012.1 GCA_017625275.1 Clostridia bacterium | reverse complement strand
TGTTATAGTAAACATCGCATTTATCATCATAACAAGCACGCTTTAGACCCTCGCATACCATTAAAAGATGCTCTAGGGTTTCAAACCTATAAATCAGCCTTGAACGTGGCTTCGTATTATTTTTGGTTATAGGTGTGATTTCAGGCATCTTACTTACAAAAACCTCACAGCCTCCATCCTTTGATATGTAAACCTCAGCCGAGACTCTTTCCTTTCCAAAATCAATCCCACTTTTTTCCTTCAAAGCTTCCAGTAATACCTTTATTGATGTGCTCATACAATCATTTGCGCTTATACTTTCTATAAGCTCATATTTTTTGGCTTCATTGGAATCTAAAGATATTTTAAAGGAATCCCTTCCTATTTTGATAATTTCCATAGCTCACCTCATACTAATATTATAGATGAGATGCATTTTTTTGTGCAACAACAAAAATATGGATTAATGGGGTGTTTATGGTAATCATACCCTTTAATATGAATTAATAGGAAAAATGGGTATTTTTTGAGAATTGAATTAATAAAATGTACTACTAGAATTTTTTAGGAGGATTTATGAAAAAATTTTTGTTTTTTTGCTTTGTGGCGATATTTTCTCTTTCGATAACTGTCTTTGCTTCCGAAAGGCTATCGCCTGCAATTGATGTTATCGCTAACGAAAACAGCATGGTTAAGGCTGGCGTTGTCTATAACGGCGAGATAGGCTTTGACTCGTATGATTTCGATGAATCTTTAGGCACTAATATCAAATCAATCAAGATAACATCACTACCAGATGAAAGGGTTGGGCGCCTGATGCTTGATGATTTATATGTAGTAGAAAATCAGGTTATTAAGCGTGCAGAGTTCTCTTCTTTGCGCTTCTTGCCAAAATCGGCTGCAGAAAGTGAATGTGTATTCAAATTTATACCAAGCTCTGGCATGTACGAAATAGAATGTACATTAAAGGTTATTTCCGAGGTTAATTACTTCCCTATTGCGACAAATGGTGAGGTTATTTCTACTTGGACTAATAGAGATATTTCCTGCTTTGGTGTTCTTGACGGATATGACCCCGATGGTGACAGCTTAAAATTTGAAATTGTGTCTCTTCCAGAAAAGGGACTTGTCGTAATTACAAATTCAGAAACTGGAGATTACAAATATACTCCATTTGAAGGCGCCCGTGGAAAGGATTGCTTTACATATCGAGTTCGTGATTCTTATGGTAACTACTCTGCAGAAAGCACTGTAAATGTGAAAATTGAAAAAACTAAAACCACTCTTGTTTTTGAGGATATGACAGGTCATAGGGCTCACAATGCGGTATTATAGGTTGGCAGCAACTATATGACCTGTATAAAAAATGCCGATGGAACATATACCTTTAACCCCGATGACAAGATTACAAAGGAAGAATTTTTAGCACTTGTAATGAATGTAATGGGAGCAAAAAATGTACCCGAGCTTGAAAAAACAAGATTTGCTGATGACAAAGACATTGACACAGAATACAAAGGATATTTTGAAAGTGCTTTTTCACTTGGTATAATAACTGGAGAAAGAAAAAATGATGGAATTTATGTAAATCCAAAATCTGAAATCACAACTGCCGAGAGCGCTGTGATAATAAACAAAATCATTGGCGCAAGAATTGATGCATCAATGGCAACTATTGCAGATGAGGATGAAATTCCAGATTGGGCAAAAACAGCTATTACCTCTCTTACAGAGCTTGGTATTTTAGAAAAGGAAAACGGAAAAATAAGTCCAAATTCTCCTTTAACTCGTGCTCAAACTGCTCAAATTTTAATGTCTCTTTTAGAATATAGAGGAAAGCTCAACCACTGAATAATAAAAAAAGCGCCATAAAAATGGCGCTTTTTTAATTGTTTGTTTTTTAAAATTTATAATTTTAGAATTTTAAAATTCATAAATTCTAATACGAGCCCTATTTTTCCTGCATTCTGTTTATTTTTTGCTCGTCAGGAGAAACATATGCAGTCCAGTTTATGTGATATATAACATATCCTGGCTTTGAGCCAGATGGCTTTTTCACATTTTTCGCAGGAGTATAATCTACAGCAATATTATTCCCTTGAGCTTTCGAATAAAACGCTGCAATTTCAGCTGCCTCTGTAAAATCCACCTCTGGCGGTTCTTCCCCGTCTGTTTGCATCAAAACATGAGAGCCCGGAAGATTTTTAACATGGAACCACCAATCTGTTTTTGTAGCTAACTTGGTTGTAATATAATCGTTTTGCTTATTGTTTTTCCCACACAAAACAGTATAACCATTTGTTGTTGTAAATTTTAGTGGCTTAGGTGTCTGTGCCTTACCAACGCTATAATTCTTCATTCGAGAGGCATATCCACTATGATAAAGCTCATCTCTAATTTCAACAAGGTCTGATTCTGTTTCCGCCTTAGAAAGCGCTTCAAACACGGTTTCAATATATTCAAGCTCCTGCCTTGCAAGCTCAATTTGCTTTGTAAGCTCAATTTTAGCTGTTTTCGCCTTGCTATATTTCTTGTAATAGCGCTGTGCATTTTGCGCAGGAGAAAGACGGCTATCAAGAGAAATTTCCACCATCGGACAAGCATCATCATAATAATTTACTACGCTTATTCTCTCTTGACCTCTTTTCATAAGATAAATATTCGCGGTTATGAGATCTCCGAAAAGCTTTAAATCCTCGCTTTTTGCACAATTCAAAAGCTCCTCACTTTGAAGCGATATTTTTCTTGTCACTCTATTTTGAGCATTTGTTAAAAGTCGTAAAATATCACTTGATTTTTGACGAATTCTTTCATTCCTGCTCTTCTTTTCATAAAAAGCATCTATCGCCACCGAAAAGCTATCACATTTTTCAATTTTCGAGCCATCTCCATAAAATTCTAACGGAGCATATGAATATTCAACCGGCTCTCCTAAAGGAGAAAGCATTAGATATGGGGTGCAGCTTCCTTCCTTTATCAAATCTACAATATTGAAAAAGGCTGTTTCAAGGATAGACATGCTTGCCTCTGCAAGAGTTGAATCTATATTTTTAGTGCAAGCATAGGTAATTTGTCTTGCA
>JAGALI010000072.1 GCA_017625275.1 Clostridia bacterium | reverse complement strand
GAAGTGCACCTAAAATCAAAATGTACCATTCACTTCTTTGGCTTAGCTCATAAAAAATTGACAACAAAACCGTTAGAGCAATTACCATTGAGCAGATAGCAATTCTCATCAATATGCTATCCTTTGGGGGCTTATAGAGTCTATTCAACGCAACCGACAAAAGAATCGCAAAGAATATCGAAGAAAAAATCTTTGCGCAAGTTGAAAAAGTCTCATTTTGAGAATAGGTCAAAAAATGTGAGCACGCACACGCTAAAGTAACGCATAAATATATATGCCTAGAGAAAAATTTTGCTACCCTGTCTATGACAGACAACACGCTAGCATCTTTAGCTTTTGTTTTCATGATATTCCTTTTCTGTATTCACACTCCATATATCCGCCTTGCTCTCTGTGCCGTTTTTAATAGCCTCAGCTGTTTTAATTGCTGTGAGCATGGAGTGATCCATATTGTTATATCTATGCTGACCGTTTCTGCCAACACAATAAAGATTATCAATTGTATTTAAGTAAGCTATAACCTTGTCAAAATCCTTATAGCTATCGAAATATGCAGGGTACGCCTTTTTTACCCTCTCTCTATGGGTTGAAATAACATTTTCCTTGGTTAAAATTCCCATTTTTTCAAGCTCGGAAATTGCAAAATCAACGAATTGCTCGTCCTTCATTTCCCAAAGCTCATCTCCTTGACTACAGAAGTATTCAAGTCCAATCCAAACTGTATTTTGTGGGTCGTTTACCATATATGGCGACCAGTTATTGAAAATTTGAATTCTTCCTAGCTTAACTCTCTTGTCCTGAACATAGATCCAGCAATCAGGCACTATATTGCCAAGAGTTTTGAATTTTGTTTTATTTTTAAGAGCAAGCTTATCAACCAGGAGTCCAACTGTTGTAAAATCTCTGTATGGCAAATTATTGGCAATCTCTCTTATCTCGTCCTCGCAATCATCCATGCCCCCAATTAAATCCTTTATAGGCATTGATGAAATAACGTAATCTGCAAAAAGAGTTTCTTCGCCATTCGGTGTTTGGCATACAACTCCCTTAATTTTGCCATTCTCACAGATAAATTTCTCGACCCTGTGTTCAAATTTTATACTTGCACCCTTTTCCTCGCATTTTTTTGCAACAAGCTCCCAAAGCTGACCTGGACCGTATTTAGGATACCAAAATTGCTCAATCAGTGAGGTTTCCGTATTCTTGCTATTTTTCTTTCCAAACATTTTAGAGAAAATATCCTTAATAATTGCCCTTATGGAAAGTCCCTTTACTCTTTGTGCGCCCCAATCTGCTGAAATTTCCCTTGGGTGTCTGCCCCAGAGCTTTTCAGTATAGGACTCAAAGAACATGGAATATAGAGTTTTTCCAAAGCGATTTATATAAAAATCCTCAAGGTTATTTTCTTTTCTCTTTTTTATGCATGAGCCAAGATAACTAAAGCCAGCACGCATAGTTGTTAGCATACCCATATTTTTTATGGTTGCCATGTTCATTTTTACAGGATAATCAAAGAATTTATCATTATAATAAATTCTCGAAAGTCTTGTTCTTAATAGCATGACCTGATCCTCTTTTTCAGGATCTGGTCCATTTTCGCTTAACGAAACAGAACGTCCAAGAAGCTTGTCGTCAAGAGCAGGGGCGCCCTGTAGAGGCAACAGCTCTCTCCACCAATCCATAATAGTGTCGTCCTTTGAGAAAAAGCGATGTCCACCTATATCCATTCTATTTCCGTTTACATTTACAGTTTGAGAAATTCCACCGATTACTCGACTTTCCTCAAGGATAGTTACGCAAAAGTCCCCATCCTTGAGCAATTCATAAGCAGACGTAAGTCCTGCAGGACCTGCACCTATTACAATAACCTTCTTCATTAATTCTCCATATCAAAGAGCATTCAATGCGTCAAGAATACCCTTTTTGGTATTTTCATATTTTTCAAGCTTAGCCTTTTCACCCTCAACAACCTTTTGTGGTGCCTTATTTACAAATTCAGCGTTTGAAAGCTTTTTAACCAAGCGATCAATTTCGCCCTGAACCTTTACAAGCTCCCCATTGAGTCTTGCCTTTTCCTTTTCGGTGTCAACCATTTCAGCCATTGGGATATAAATAGTTGCTGCGTGGGTAATGATTTGAACCGCATTTTCGCCCGCAAACTCCTCTGTAACCTCGACCTCGGAGGCAGATGCAAGCTTCTTAAAGAACTCTGCAGTTTCCTCGTTAAAGCTATCTTTATACTTTGTTGTGATGAATAGCTTTGCCTTTCTTGATGGAGGAACATTCATTTCAGTTCTACGCGCTCTTATTGCACGAATAGCCTCAATTACTCTTTCCATAACTTCAGCATCCTTGCTGAATTCATATTCCTCATTTACCTGTGGATAGGTTGAAATCATAATGCTTTCGCTATCCTCATGATGTGGCAAGGATAGATATATCTCCTCGGTAATAAAAGGCATAAATGGATGCAATAGCTTAAGTGTATTTTCAAGAACGTAAACAATAACGTTTTGAGATACCTTATTTTGCTCTGTTCCCTTTTGTGAAAGGGTTGTCTTTGAAAGCTCAATATACCAGTCGCAAAGAATATCCCAGATAAAATCATAGATTTCACCAAGAGCAATTCCTAGCTCGTAGGTGTCAAGTCCGTTTCTTACGCGCTTAATG
>JAGALI010000071.1 GCA_017625275.1 Clostridia bacterium | reverse complement strand
GGTGATGTTACGATTAGTGTATCGACTGGCAAGACATATTTAACAAATGTTGCATGCCAAAGCATTATATCAAGTGGAAGCACTGGTGACATTTCCCTAAAGAATGCTCTCGCTGTGGGAAAATTCTCTATCGAGAGAAGCACAGGTGACGTAACGCTTGAGTCCTCTGATGCTGGCGAAATTTTTATTGAAACTGATACAGGTGATGTTGAGGGAACTCTGCTTTCAGACAAGGTGTTTATTATCAACACAGATACGGGCAAAAAGGATGTTCCTAATACAATTACCGGTGGCAGATGCGAGATTACCACCGACACTGGAGATATCAAAATAAAGATTCAACAGTAATTAGCGATAACGAAAAGCAGTCCAACCGGACTGCTTTTTTACTGTTAACAAATTTGGAAACAATACTCGTTTCATTTTTCTATAAATTGTTGAAAAAGGCTTCGATTTGTGATACAATACTTAAAAAGCGCATTAGGGGGATTTATGAAAAGATTAAAAATTTTGAATATCGCCTTAATTGCCATAGCAATTGTGCTTGAGGCTTTGCCGTTTGGTATTGAGCTTAATTGGGAGCTTGGCACTGGGCTTAGCACTACTATGTATTATTCATATTTTAACACCATTGTTTGGAGCGAAAACGGCGACCTTGGTCCATTCTTATGCTCTATTCTATCAATAATTATTTTGGTGCTTATTATCGTTTCGTTTTTCTTAAAGACTCAAGGACGTGCATTTTTTATGACCCTTTCGGCGCTTTCTTGGGCTGGGCTATTCTTCTCCATAATGCCTCTTATGTATGATTCCTTTACTCTAATAGGTGGCTTTATCTCGGCTATTATGATTTTGAGCGCTGAAATAAATTTAGTTATAAGAAGCAAAATAAAGTAATAATTTAAGCAAGGTTTTACCTTGCTTTTTTCTTTTTTATATTGAATTATGTGCTTTTTTGTGGTAAACTGTTATATATATTGTTTTTAGGAGACTAATATGGAAGCAAAATTCAGAAAGGTACAAAAATATATCAGCTTACTTGATGAGGCAAGATACCTCAATGCTACAAGCATTAAGAATGTTGAGTTTTTTAGCTGTGATTACAAGTCAGGCAATGCACTTCCCTCCCTTGATAAATTCAAGCCATTCAAGGACGGTGAATATTGGGGCGATGGCTGGGATACCCACGCCTGGTTCCATTTTAAGCCAGAAATTCCAGAGGTGATGAAGGCAAACGGGCTTGCGCTTCAGCTTCACATTGGCACTGACACCTGTGACGGCTGGGACCCTAACAACCCACAATTTCTTATTTACATAGATGGCAAGCTTCGTCAAGGCATGGACATTAACCACACCTATATTGAGCTTGATCCAAGTGCGCCAAACGATATTTATCTTTACGCATACACTGGTGCTAGAGTTGAAAAATCAAGGCTTTTTCTCACTCTCCGTAATGTAAATACTGAGGTTGAGACGCTTTGGTATGATTTACGCGTGCCATTCGAGGTGCTTGAGCTTCTTGACAAGAGAACTCACGAATATGCATCTATTCTTAAGTATCTTGATACTGCAGTTTCAATGCTTGACCTTTACGACATTGGCTCCACTGATTTTATAGAGTCAGTAAGACGCACAAAGGCATTTTTTGACGAGGAGTTTTATGGAAAATACTGCTCTACTCAGCCAGAGACTGTTATTTGTATAGGTCACACTCACATTGACTGTGCTTGGGTTTGGACTCTTAAGCAAACACGCGAAAAGGTTCAGCGCTCCTTCTGCACTGTGCTTGACCTTATGAAAAAATATCCAGAATATAAATTTATGTCCTCTCAGGCTCACCTTTACAGAGATTTAAAGGAAGAGGCGCCTGACAAGTTTGAGGAAATCAAGCAAAGAATTGCCGAGGGTCGCTGGGAATGCGAGGGTGCTATGTGGGTTGAGGCCGACTGTAACCTTTCATCTGGTGAGAGCCTTGTAAGACAGGTGCTTTATGGAAAGCGCTTCTTCAAAAAGGAATTTGGTGTTGAAAGCCGTGTGCTTTGGCTACCAGATGTATTTGGTTATTCTGCCGCACTTCCACAAATTCTTAGAAAGAGTGGCGTTGATTGGTTTGTTACCTCTAAAATCAGCTGGAACGACACTAACCTTATGCCTTATGACACCTTTGCTTGGCATGGTATTGATGGTACTCCTATCAATACTTACTTCCTTCCTGCACAAAACTACAAGGAAGGCTTTGCGCGTGGCACTGCATACAATGGCTGTACCTCTCCTAATATGATTAAGGGTACAAGATATAGATATCAGCAAAAGCTTCTCACTAACGAGGCGCTTGATACCTTTGGCTTCGGTGATGGCGGTGGTGGACCTACTATCGAATATCTTGAATATTACAAGCGTCAGGTTAACGGAATTCCAGGTATTCCAAATACTAAGATGGAATTTGCCGGAGACTTTTTAAAGCGTCTTGAGGAAAATATAAAGGATAATAAATACCTACCAAAATGGCAGGGAGAGCTTTATCTTGAATTTCACAGAGGAACATATACCTCTGTTGCTAAAAACAAGAAAAACAACAGAAATAGCGAGTTCTTGTATCTTGATGCTGAGCTTCTTGGCACTGTTGGTAAGAGTGTTCTTAACAAGAACTTCGACAAGGACTCTCTACACAAGGGCTGGGAAATGATTCTTTCAAATCAGTTCCACGATATTATCCCTGGCTCATCTATTGATGAGGTTTACGACCAAAGCGACAAGGATTATGCTTGGCTTCAGGGCATTGCAAGGGAACAAATCAGCTCTACTCAAAATGAGATTGCGTCAAGGATTTCATCAAAAGAGGGCTATATAGTGTTTAATCCACACTCCTTTGTTGGTGAGGGTATTGTTAAGGTTGATGGCAAGAGCGCTATTGTATCCGGTATAGCTCCAAAGGGCTACTCCTGTACTAAGAGCTTCAAGGACTCAAATTCCATAATTGTTACTGCACAGGGTGTTGAAACAAACGCTCTCAAGGTAAGCTTTGACAAGAGCTGGATTATCACCTCTATTTATGACAAGATAAATGACAGGGAGCTTTTGAAGGCTGGTGGCCGTGGTAACGAGCTTCGCATTTATGAGGACTTTCCTGACAGCTACGACTGCTGGGAGTGGCAAGAATATTCGGTCGAAAAGTACAAGGTTATTGATGCCGTTAGTGGCGTTGATATTGTTGATGACGGCGTAAGGCTTGGAATTAAGATTACTCGTCCATTCCTTTCATCTACAATTGAGCAAACGCTTTGGTTCTATGATGACGAGCTTAGAATTGATTTTGACACTAAGCTTGACTGGCACCAGCACAGCCAAATGCTCAAGACTGCGTTTGATGTTGACATCAACACAGACAAGGCTACCTACGAAATTCAGTTTGGTACTATTGAGCGTCCTACTCACAAGAATACAAGCTGGGATAGCGCTAAATTCGAGGTTTGCGGACACAAGTATGCTGATATTTCCGAGGGTGGATATGGTGTGAGCCTTCTTAATGACTGCAAATATGGCCACGATATTCATGATGGTGTTATTCAGCTTTCACTTATTAAATGTGGTATTCATCCATCAAAGCGCTCCGACGAGGGTGTGCATGAGTTTAGCTACTCTATTTGTCCTCATGCTGGCACGCTTGCTGAGTCTGATACAGTTAAAAAGGCGTACTATCTCAACTATCCTATGACTGCTATAAGAGCACAGGGTGCTGTATCCTCTATTCCTACCTCATTCTCTGCTATCACAATTGACAAGGATAATGTTATTTGTGAAGCTGTTAAGGAGGCTGAGGACTCCCTTGACACTATCGTGCGTCTATATGAGTGCAAGAATATTCGCACCAAGACCAATATCAAGCTTGGATTCGAGGCTAGCGAATGCTATCTTTGTGACCTTATGGAAAACGAGCTTGAAGCTATCAAGATTGTTGACGGGGCTGTAAGCGTCGATATTAAGGGATTTGAAATAGTTACACTTAAATTTAAAAAATAATATTGACTTTTCCTTCCTTATATGCTAAACTGTTCAAAACCGAACTGTTTAGAAAGGAAACTAACCATATGCTGACTCTTTGGGAGCACATTGATGCTTTACATTCGGCTTATGATAGATTTACAAGCTCTGTATGTAAAAAATACGGCTTGAAACATGCCGAATTTAATATCCTTATATATCTTCATGACCATCCAGATGAATCTACAGCAACTGATATTGTAAGGAAGGAAAATTTATCAAAATCACATGTTTCTATATCCTTAAGGGCACTTGAGGAGCGTAAGCTTGTGATTGGCGAATTTCAGGGAAGCAATCGCAGAACTATTTACCTTAGGCTTACCGATTTGGCTACACAAATCGTTGCTGACGGCTTAAAGGCGCGTGAGGAATTTGCACGCACCATGCTTGATGGCTTTTCTGAGGCTGAGATGCAGGCATTCTTTACCTCTCTCTCTAAGGTTAAGAAAAATGTTTTCGCTTATGCAAAGGCTCAGCATTAACTAGGAGGCGATACTATGAAACAAACTAAAAGCTCAACATCAGCACAGGAAATAAATGTTCCAAATGCTGATACAATAAGAAAAAAATCTCACTTACCAAGAAACAAGAAATTCTTTTGGATTTTCTTTGTTCTTAGTGCAATTTTCCTTGGTCTTGGCGTAATGCTTCTCCCTGTTTGGGAAAACACATCTTTGCCTTGGAACGACTTTGGTGCAAGATTTTTCAGCCTAATTTTTTCAATTATAATTATTTTCTACATTGTTGGATATTTATTTAAGCAAATATTCAAGGAGCAAAAAACAGCAATAAAAATCCTCACCGTTTTTGAAGCAGGCTTCTTCTTTGCAGTTGCAATTGGCTCTATTATGCAGTATTTTGACTCTGCAAGCATTGGTGGCCCTGGTACTATTGTTGGTATTGCTTTTTGGTCTAGAGGCTTTGTTTATATCGTAAAGGCTTATCTTTGCAAGCACGAGGAAAACGACGAGTATCCTCTTTGGATGCTGATTTTCTCAGTAGGACTTGTATCTCTTGGCTCAATTATGATTGCAAACACTCTATTTACAACTAGTCTTGTTATTTGGGTTGTTGCTATCACCTTGCTTGTTGTTGCTCTTATATTCCTTGTATTTGGATTTGTTAGCAAACCAAAGGTTGACAAGGCGCTTAAGGCTCTTAAGAAGGAGCAAAAGAAAATTAAGAAACAGGAAAAGGAGCTTTTGAAATCTCAAAAGAGAGCACAAAAGCTTGAGGGAAAGGTTGAGGCTAATTCAGCTGAGGCTGTTGATGGGTCTGAGCCTAAGGCACTTTTGCCAGCAGAAGAAAAGACTGATAAATAGTAATTTAGTGAGCACCAAGTGGTGCTCACTTTTATTCTTGATTTTAGCTTTAATATATGATAAAATAAATGTAGATAGCTTTAAGGGGGTTATTATATGAAATACTCTATTGAAAACGAATTTTTAAGGGCTGAAATCTCAAGCCTTGGTGCTGAGCTTACCTCGCTTGTGCTTAAGGAGGATGGCTGTGAGTACATTTGGCAGGGTGACGAAAAATACTGGACTGGTCACGCACCTGTTATGTTTCCTATTTGTGGAAGACTATCACAGGCTAAATATACATACAGGGGCAAGCAATATGAGCTTGGGGGGCACGGCTTTGCAAGGCATAGTGAATTTGAGCTTTCTGCGTGCAGTAGCGATAAAATCACTCTCACCTTGAAATCAAATGAGTCTACAAGAGCTGTTTTTCCACTTGAATTTATTTTTAGCATTACCTTTTCACTTAAGGGTAAGGCGCTTGATATTAGCCACAGGGTAATAAACACTGGTGATGATGAGCTTATTTTCTCTGTTGGTGGACATCCTGCATTAATGTTCCTCTTTCCAAGGGCGATAGCTTTGAGGATTATTATGTAGAGTTTGACAAAAAATGTGAGGCTATAAGGCTGTCCTTCTCTGAGGCGTGCCTATGCGATAAAAAAGACCCTGTATTTGCACAGGGTGGCACTAAGCGTATAGATTTGAAGCACGATTTGTTTGATGATGACGCGATTTTCCTTTACAACACCTCAAAG
>JAGALI010000070.1 GCA_017625275.1 Clostridia bacterium | reverse complement strand
TCACCACAGATGAGGTTGATGATGGCTTCTATCTAACAATCACCTTTGAAGGTGGCGCAGTTGCCTTCTGTGAGGTTGGAACCTACAACTTTATCGCTCTCCCAAGATTTTATATGAAGGCTGAAAAGGGTAGCGCTCTTATCACTGACTGGAGAGAAAAGACAAAGGTTGCAAAATGCAAGTATTGGCACGAAAATGATGTTTTGCCAGTTCAAACTGCAGCAGGACTTACAAAAACTATGGCACCAAGAGATAGCGTAACGCTTGACGAGTACGAGCTTGATATACCAAAGTCAGATGTTCATAACTTCTATCGCAATGTTGTAAAGGCGATTGATGGCGAGGAGGCACAGCTTGTAACTCACGACCAGGTACGTCTTGTGCTCAAAATTATGGAGCATGCCTTTAAGTCAGCAGAGCTCGGACAGACAATCAAATTTGAATATTAAAAAAGAAAACTCGCTCATTTGAGCGAGTTTTTTTGATTAATGCTTTTTTTCAACAAGCTCAACGAGCCTTAAAATTGTTGGGCTGAAGATAAGGTTTACAGCGATTTCGAATGAAAAGTTTATAAGCGCGCCTATAGCAACGACCCAAATGATATCAGCAAAGAAAATCAAGCCACCGATAAAGAATATACCTGTATTTACAATTGGACAAACTGCAGCTGCCACAAAAATGCCTAAATATTTGTTTATTTTTGAAAGCACCCTGTAAACAAAGCCTGCAGCAATACCGGAGGCTGTTCCCTTAATAATAACAGTAACAATAGTTCCAAGTGGATTTAAGCCAAGGAAAAAGGTAGCACCATTAAAAAGCAGAATTACCATAGCTGAAACAAAGCCTAGCCAGCCACCAGCCCATGGACCACGCATGGTAGATGCGATAACGATAGGGATGAGTGAAAGCGAGATTGAAACCACAGCGCCTGCAATAGGAATCGCAACATAGTTTCCGATAAGCTGTAAAACAACCACAATAGCAGTGAGAACACTAAGGTAAACTAATTTTCTTATATCAAGAGCTTTGTTTCTAGTCATAATATACTCCTTGAATTTCTTTTTTTGATATTTTATCATTATAATGTAAAAATGTCAATAATTTTAAATAAAAAATGCCATTCAGCACTAAAAGGCGAGCTTTGCTAACCATAAAAATATGCAAAAATAGATGTTTTTCACTATAATTTTACATCAAAAATCAAAATTTAGCACTCAAAAACCGACTTTGCTAAAATTTTTTCAAAAAATCTACAAAAAGGGGTTGACAAGATTGACTTTTGGTGATATATTATTGAATAGAGATTAGCACTCGACCAAAAAGACTGCTAAAGCTCAAAAATCAAGGAGGAAAAGAGAATGGAAGCTGATTATATAGAGCTTAGCGAGAGAAAAAAGCTAATTCTCAAGGCTATAATAGAGGCTCATATAAAAAACGGTGAGCCAGTTGGCTCAAAGTATCTTACCCAAGAGGCGAAAATTCCGTATTCCTCTGCGACAATTCGTAACGAAATGGCAGAGCTTGAGGAGCTTGGCTATCTTGAACAGCCACATACCTCAGCAGGAAGAATACCATCTGAGCTAGGTTATCGTTTTTATGTAAATACTCTAGTAAGACAGTATGATATGACCTCAAAGGAGGCAAGCGACCTGTCTCAAATGCTCTCAGTAAAGAAGGCAGAGATAGATAAAATACTTGAAAACGCACGCAAGGTTGCCTCGGCTATGACAAACTACACAGCCTTGTCACTTCAACCAAGACCTACAAGCATTGCGATAAGGCGCTATCAGGTGATGTACCTTGACCCACATAGCTTTATATTAATTATGGTAACCTCGCTTACAGATGAGGTAAAAACAAAAAATATAAAGCCAAGCTTTGAAATTACCAAGGAGCAAATCGAAAGATTGTCATCTTCACTTAACGAGGTGCTGGCTGGCGTATCACTTGACGACATCAACATATCACTCATGATGAAGCTTGAGGAGAAAATGTCCGACGCGCCTGAGCTTGTTAGCGTGGTTGTAAAGAGTATTTATGAAACAATGAACACCCTTGGTGCTGAGGTGAGGGTAGAGGGACTTAATCGTCTCTTGCAATATCCAGAGTATAGCAATCTTGATAGACTTCAGCAAATGATATCCACCTTCGAGGATAAGAGCGACATATTAAAGGCAGTTAGCACAATTGACCAAAGCGATGATGAAACAAAAATCTTCATCGGTAGCGAAAATATGGTTAAGATAATGGATAACTCAACCTTAATTTATAAAAACCTAAAGCTTGGAGGAAAGACAATAGGCGCAATTGCAATCGTTGGCCCCTGCAGAATGGATTATTCCAAGGTGCTTGCAACGATAGATAAGCTCTCTGAGGAGATAAATAGCTTGTCAGAGATAGCAATGCTACCACCAATTGATAAAAAGGAAAAATAGGATAATGAGTAAGACAAACGAAAACGAAGAAATCAAGGAGCAGGCCACAGAGGAAATCGATGAGACAAGCGCAAAAATAGCAGAGGCTGAGGCGAAATATGCTGAGGCAAATGATAAATATCTTCGCACTCTTGCCGAGTATGACAATTTTAGAAAGCGTACTCAAAGGGAGCGAGAGGGCATTTATTCAGATGCGTTTATAGATGCAATAAAGGGAATACTTCCTGTGATTGATAACATCGAAAGAATAACAGCCGTTTCAACCGACGAAAAAACGCTTGAGGGCATCAATTTAATAATCAATTCAATGAAGGACACTCTTTCAAAGATGGGAGTTACCGAGATAGAAACAAAAGCCTTTGATCCAAATTACCACAATGCAGTTATGCACATTGAGGATGAGAGTCTTGAGGAGGGCACAATAGTAGAGGTTTTCCAAAAGGGCTATATGTATAAGGACAAGGTCGTAAGATACGCGATGGTAAAGGTC
>JAGALI010000069.1 GCA_017625275.1 Clostridia bacterium | reverse complement strand
TAATATTGCTAAATCGTGCTCTGATACAGAGCTTTTGCATACTGCATTTGAAAGTGCAAAGGGCGTGCTAAGTGTCGATAAAACGCTTTCTAGCCCAGAAAATGCCCTGCTCCGTGCTGAGGTCTCAAGGCTTTGCGATATAAGCTCAAGCACAATAAGCTAAAAATAAAAGCCGATGCAATTTTGCATCGGCTTTTGAATTTTAATATACTGTGTATTTCGATTGTTTAAAGCAAGCAAGACAAGGCGCACCACAGAACCCCTACCACAATATTTCAACTGTTTAGGCAACGTTATGCTAGGCTCTACTACTGACACGGATGACGGCGTACTTGGTGTACGTCGAAGTCGTGGAAGGAGTTAGTAACAACCACATTTCGCTAGTTTAGAGCAAGCAAGACAAGGCGCACCGCAGTAAACAGATGATGGCTATCCTTTGATAGTCGAATTTGTTTACGAGGAGCAACGCAGAATTGCGTAGCTATAAACTGTTGAAATTAGCCGTGGTATAGCTTCTTCGTCTGATACACAGGCTCACAGGTGAGGTTTACACCTAGCTTTCTAAAGGTGGCTACATCTACTGGGGAGAGGATTACGCTTGAATGAAGCTCTGCATTTTTAAGCTTGGCTAGGGCTTCCATTGCGCGCCTTGCATCCTCACTTGTGGCTGCAGTTATTGCGAGGGCAATTAGCACCTCGTCTGTATGTAGTCTTGGATTATGTCCACCAAGGTTTTCTACCTTTAGCTTTTGCACAGGCCCTAAAACCTCTGGTGAGATTATATCTTTATCATCATCAATTCCAGCTATTGCCTTAATTGCGTTTACAAGCACAGCACTTGATGCACCAAGAAGTGACGAGGTCTTTCCTGTCACTACTCTACCATCACAAAGCTCAATTGCTGCAGCAGGCGCGCCTGTAAGCTCAGCCTTATCAAGAGCTGATTGAATACAAGGCCTTTCCTTGTGTATATCAATTCCTCCATGCTTCATAATAAGCTTGATTTTATTGATTTCGATTTCACAATTATTGCCCTTTCTTTGATTACATAGAGCATTGTAATAGCGTCTTACAATTTCCTTCTTTGATGCTGACCTTACTGCTTCATCATCAAAAATACAATTGCCAGCCATATTTACACCCATATCAGTTGGTGATTTATAAGGACATTCACCCAAAATTCCCTCATACATTGAGCGAAGGACCGGGAAAATTTCAACATCTCTGTTATAGTTTACTGCTGTTTTTCCATATGCCTGAAGGTGATATGGGTCTATCATATTTACATCGCTAAGGTCAGCGGTTGCAGCCTCATACGCCTCATTTACTGGGTGGTCAAGAGGAATGTTCCAAATTGGGAAGGTTTCAAACTTTGCATAGCCTGATTTTATTCCACGCTTTGACTCGTGATAAATTTGAGATAAACAGGTTGCCATCTTTCCACTGCCTGGACCTGGCGCTGTCACAACAACGAGGGAGCGAGTTGTTTCTATGTACTCGTTTTTTCCATATCCTTCATCGCTTACTACATAATCAATATCATAGGGGTAGTTATCAATTTGGTAGTGCTTATAGACCTTAATTCCAAGTCCCTCAAGCTTAGCTCTAAACGCGTCAACCACGCCTGACTTTTGGTATCTTGTGAGCACAACGCTACCTACATACAAGCCAAAGCCACGAAATGCGTCGATTAGGCGAAGAACATCAAGGTCATAGGTTATACCAAGGTCACCTCTTACCTTATTTTTCTCTATATCAGTTGCGTTAATTGCGATAATAACCTCTGCCTCGTCCTTAAGCTCTGCAAGCATTCTTATTTTACTATCTGGTGCGAAGCCTGGAAGCACTCTTGATGCGTGATGGTCATCGAAAAGCTTGCCACCAAATTCAAGATAGAGCTTGCCTCCGAATTGCGCTATTCGCTCTTTAATCTTCTCGGATTGCAATTTCAAATATTTATCGTTATCAAAGCCTATTTTATACATTTTCGTATCCCCTAATCACACGAATTAATTATACAATGAACGGGCAAGCCGTCCTTGTATTTTGGATAATGCTCT
>JAGALI010000068.1 GCA_017625275.1 Clostridia bacterium | reverse complement strand
ATCATTATACACACCAAATAGCATCTTGTCAATAGGTTTTTTAAAATTTTTCAAAAATTTTTTTCAAGAGCGAAAAATGGCGCTGTATATTTAGATATATAGTGTAAATACTAAATAAAAATGAGGTAAATATGAAAATAAAGAGATATAACAATACAAAGGAAGAAAAGCTTCGCGAAAGCCTTGGTCTGCCAAACGAGCCATCGTTTCCTAGCGACAACATCTGCGTAACAGAAAACCTTTCTTGCGAGAATACCTTTTCATACGCACCACCTGTCAAGGACGGATATAAATCGCTGAACGCAGAATCGCGCCTTCACCCAGCCGACAAGCACACTCGCTTCAAGGACTATGGTGCATCAGCTGGTGCAGAGTCACCAAACACCGAGGTAAATGTAGAAAACCAAGAGATAATAAGCGAAATTCCAAAGCGTGGCACCCCTGACGAGCTGTGGTAAAAAAGAGCAGAAGCCCTTGCTTCTGCTCTTTTTCTTAATATAGCTTATCAGCCTTTATAATATCCTTCATCAGTCTTCTGGCAATGAGCATTCCACCAACCCAGTTAGGGTGAACTCTATCCCATGATATGTATGCTGGGTAGCGATGCTTTAGGTGCTCGTCAAAGTCCTTTTGAAGGTCAACAAATGGTACGCCATATTTCTCGGCAATCTCTTTTGCGATGTTTGCGTACTCTACCATTCTCTTTTTCATTGCGTCCTCGTTGTTTGACTCCATGTAGAATGGGCTGAGAATGAAAAGTCCCTTTACCTTGCCAACGGTTCTTTTGCAAACTGCATCAAGGTTAGCTCTGTAAACCTCTGGGAGATATTTTTCGCTGTACTGACCAGGCTCATCAAACTGACGCCAAACATCGTTAGCGCCTATCATAAAGAAAACCCAATCAGGCTTTAGCGCCTCAACATTGTTTTCCCAGTGTGCTAGCATATCGGTGCTTGTCGCGCCACTCTCGCCAACATTTGTGATGTGAATTAGCTTTTCTGGATAAAGACAAGAAAGCATGCTGTCAATCTGTCTTACATAGCCATTTCCAAGACCCTCCCAAAGACCCTCACCGTAAGGTCTCTTTCTTCCACAGTCTGTTACAGAATCTCCTGCAAAGACTACTCTGTCTCCATGTTCAAAAATCATTTTTCCTTCTCCTTGCAGGGACGCCCCTGCTGGCATAATATTTTAAGCACCAAGGTGCTTGTTTTTAAAATCAAATTACAATCGCCATTCCACATTCCGCATTTGCGAGGAGCAACGACGCAGAACGCAGTTTATTTGCGCTTAGAGCTGAAGCCGAATTTTCCTATCCTCCTCGCCAACTCATAATACTCTCCGTGAGCGTAGGCACAAAGGTGTGCCCTGTTTATGCAGAGCTTATCGCCCTCCATTAGCTCCTCGTTTACGCTGACGCCTACTATGTCGGCTAAAAACATATCGTGAGAGCCTAGGGGGGTTATGTCGGTTACCTTACATTCTATGTTGATTGGGCACTCCTCAATCATTGGAGCGCTTACATAAAGTGACCTTTTTGGAGTCAGCTTGCATTTTTTGAACTTATCAACCTTGCGCCCTGTGTACATTCCACAGTAGTCTGCCACCTTGGCAAGCGTTTTTGGAACTAGATTGATAACAAACTCTCCGCTTTCCTTGATTATGGGATATGAATATCTCTCTGGACGGACGGAAATGTAGGTTTTAGGGGGCTGTGTGTTTGTAATTCCACACCAGCCTATTGTAATTATGTTTGGCTTTTCCTCACTGCCACAGCTTACCATAACGGCAGGAACGGGGGCTAAAATTGCGCCCTTTTTAAGCTCTCTTTTCATAAATACCTCTTAGTTAAATTTTTGCATAGCGAGCTCATACTCGCCCTTTAGCATAAGCGAAAGCGCATCCGGACATTTCTCAAGCACTGAGAAAAGCGCTTCTCTGTCAGCCTTTGGTATCACGCCAAGGACCCAGTCAGCAAGGTCGTACTCTGGTGAGGGCTTTTGACCCACACCAATTTTAATTCTTGGGAAGGCGTCAGCGCCTGCATGCTCAATAATGCTCTTTAAGCCATTATGTCCACCTGCACTACCCTTTTTGCGAATACGCATCTTGCCGATATCAAGGGTTGTGTCATCGGAAATCACAATAACACGCTCAAGAGGGATTTTGTAAAAGCCCATCGCCTCAGAAACAGCCTCTCCTGACGCGTTCATAAAGGTCTGTGGCTTCATAATAAGCACACGCGCACCAGCAATCGTAGCCTCAGTGCAAAGAGCCTTGAACTTAACCCTATCGCACTTGACTCCAAGCGACTGACAAAGATAATCAAGCGCCAAGAAGCCAGCATTATGCCTTGTGTGAATATATTTTTCGCCAGGGTTTCCAAGTCCAACTATAATAGCCGAAATTGCACCCTGTGTCGTTTTTTCGCCTTCTATTTTTTTAAACAAATCAAAAATACTCATAAAAATCCTTTTTATTTTGATTAGAATTATTCATTAAAAAAGACGCACGAGTTAGCGTTTTCTTCTTCTAGCCCAGTTGTCATGGTTGCTTTGATATTCTCTTGCAATTCCAAGCGCGCCAGGTGCAATATCATCAGTTATTGTTGAGCCTGCTGCAACATATGAGCCTGCGCCAAGGGTAAGAGGTGCAATAAGATTTACAGCAGAGCCTACAAACGCATCATCTGCAATCTTACATTCAAAGCTTTTTCGTCCGTCGTAGTTTACTGTGTTCACTGCAGAGCCAATTATAACTCTCGCGCCCACATCTGTATCTGAAATTGTACAATGCTCATAAATTTTACTGCCTGCGCCAAGGCTTACGCTCTGTAGCTTAGTATATGCAAAAACGCGAGAGCCTGTGAGAAGGTGACACGAGCCACTTATGTGACAAAGAGGTCCTATCTCTACCTCCTTTTCAATAGTAGATGCATAAACATAGCTACTGTCAACCACACAGCCATCGCAAACAATAGAGCCTGATACGACTGCATTTGGACCTATCATACAGTTTTTTCCAACGATGCTGTGTCCACAAATTTGAGTGTTTGGCAAAATGATTGTGCCCTCACCAATTGTGGCAGTAGGAGATACAACAACTCCATCACGAAGGTCGATTTTAACGCCACCCTCGCAAAGATAATCAAGAAATTCCTCGCGATATCTTTCGCGACGGCGAATATATTCAAGCTTGGTTTCTGGTGTTGCAACCTCATCACCAAAGCCCTTTGTCTCGCAAACGGCACCACAGTTGCCTATCATCTTTATAAAATCGTATGGCGAGGAAACGGTATCCTCAAGTAGCATCTTGCCAGTTCCTATCGTTGCGTAAAGACCCTTTACCGAGCCTATTGTTGCATACGCAAGGTCGTGCGAATTTACATAGTAAATAGCATCCTCAATGCATTCCCTTTTAGCCAAAAACGCAAGGGGGTGTGTAAATATAATGATATCCTCTATATTGCAATTAAGCTCTGTTGACACGCCCTCAAGAGTGTAGGTAGCAGAGCGAACTATCTCGCAATCTAGTCCTACATATTTAACTGCATCGGCGAATTTTCTGTATGTGTGCTCATAAATCGGCGAAAAGAAAAGCGTATCCTTGTCAATGTTCAAAAACTCGTTTTCCTGTGCCCTGCAAATTACAACAAAAACCTTTCTCATTTAAAATCGTCCTCTTTAAAAATTATATTAAAAGCATATATCAATGAAAGTATACCACAATTTTACCCCTCTTGCAAGTCCAAAATCCATTTTACCACTTTACAAAATCGCATTTTTGTGCTAGACTATTATATATGTATATTTTTGTACGCGAAAAATTTATTATTTATATATCTATTCCACATTCCCTTTGTGGTTGATTCCGAGGATTGCCTCGGTAGTAAGGCTTGTGGCTTTACGAAAGGAGAAGCATTTTATGTACGAAAAGAAAAGAAGAACCTCTGCTTATAGAGTTCTGGCTGAAATTATATGCCTTGCGCTCGGCGTTGCCTCTGGCGTTCTCGCTGTTCTTTGGGCTGCGCGCGCTCCACAGGATTGGTTGCTTATTGATATAACCATCGCCCTGTGCTTTGTTGCGCTATCCACCTTTGCGCTTTTGGGCTTTGGTGCTCTTGAAAAGAGGCGTCATGTCCGTCTGCCAAGTGGCCCTGTGCTAGGCTCTATTATGTACGATGTTATAAACTCGTCCTCTGAGCCTGCGCTCATCTGTGACGATAGCAAAAAAATTATTTGGTTTAATCGTCAGGCGCAAATCGCATCTGGACAAACAACCTCACTTCTCGGCTCTCGTCTTAGCGTTATTATGCCAAATCCTCTTCCTGAGGAGGGTGATAAGCGTCCTGAGCGCGAGATTATCACAACGCTTGCAGGGCGCACATATCGCGTTGATGTGACTAAAATTCGCTCCGCTGATAAAATCTATAACCTTCTCCTGTTCCGTGATATTACTGAGCAGGCACGACTTGAAAAGTATGTTTCTGACGAGGAAAAGGCTATTGCTTATATTATTGTCGATAACCTTGATGAGCTTTCACAGTTCGAGCAGGAGAATTATCGTGAGGCATCTGCTAAAATCGAAACAGAGCTTCGCGAATGGGCACAAAGCGTTGAGGGTATGATTAAGGAATATGAGAAGGACAAGTACCTTTTCATCTTCAAAAACGAAAATCTTGAAAAATTTGTTGAGGAAAGATTCTCTATCCTTGATAAGATAAGAAATATCCATGTGGCAGGTGGCTCAATCCCACTTACCGTTTCTATGGGTATCTCAAAGGTACAGGGTAGCCTTACTGACAAGGAAAGGGCTGCGCATATCGCACTTGATATGGCGCTTCAGCGTGGTGGAGACCAGGTTGTAGTTAAATACGACGACAACACCCTCTTCTTCGGTGGTAAGACAAGCACCATTCACAAGAAAACAAAGGTTCGCGCAAGGGTTGCGGCTAACCGTCTTGCAGGCTACATGGCTGCTGCATCAAATGTTATCGTTATGGGACATCGCTTCCCTGACTACGACGCCTTCGGTGCTAGCGTGGGCATTGCGCGCCTTGCGATGTTCTGTGGCGTTAAGGTAAATATCGTTACCGACCCTAAAAACCCTAACATCAAGCGCTGTCTTAAGTATTTTGATAGCTATGACAACGAATACAAGGGGCTTTTTGTCGACGCGTCAAGAGGCATGGACCTTATAAAGTCGGAAACCCTTCTTGTTATTGTCGATGTTAATAACCCTGATATGTTCGAGTCAATCGACATTTACAACAATGTCTATAACATAGTTATAGTTGACCATCATAGAAAGACTGCCGAGAGCGAGCGTCCGTTGCTTATTGAGCATATTGACCCTGCCTCATCTAGTGCTAGTGAGCTTGTGTCTGAGATGCTTGAGCAGGCGCTTCCACCTCAAACCCTTCAAAAGGTTGAGGCAAATATGCTTCTTGCAGGTATTTCTCTTGATACAAAGCAGTTTACAAAGGGTGCTGGAACTAAAACCTACGCATCTGCTGTATATCTACTGTCAAATAACGCCTCGTATGAGGACATTCAAGACCTCTTTAAGACTAACATTGTTGACTATCGTCAAATATCAAAGTTCGGTCAAAAGGTTGAAATTTACAGAAATAGTATGGCTATTGCCGTTAACTTCGAGGTTGGGGATAAGAGCACTGATAGAACCCTCGCCGCTAAGGTTGCCGACAATCTGCTTATGGTTGAAAATGTATCTGCTTCTTTTGCGCTTATGCAAATTGAGGATACTATTCACATCTCTGCGCGCTCAAACGGAACGGTCAATGTTCAGCTCATCCTTGAACAACTAAAGGGTGGTGGACGCTACGACTCTGCTGGCGCACAGCTAAAGAGCGCCTCTATGCAACAGGCTCTTATGAAGCTAAAGGACGCTATTGACAATTACATTAACGTGGAGGTATAAAATGAAGGTTGTTTTACTTCAGGATGTAAAGGGACAGGGTAAGGCAAATGATGTCATCAATGTTTCTGACGGCTACGCAAGAAACTTCCTTTTCCCAAGAAAGCTTGCTGTTGTTGCTGACGCAAGGGCTCTTAATGAGGTTAAGAGCAAGCAGGCATCTGCCCAGCACAAGATAGATGTAGAAAAAGCAAACGCAAGGGCGCTTGCTGACAAGCTAAACGATACAAAGGTGGTAATTACTGCTGATGCAGGTAAGGACGGCAGATTTTACGGTGCTGTTACCTCAAAGGATATTGCCGAGGCGCTTAAGGCTCAGGGTATAGAGGTTGACAAGAGAAAAATTGAGCTTGACTCACCTATTAAGGCATTTGGCACCTACATGGTAAGCGTTAAGCTTTACACAGAAATTATCGCAAAGCTAACCGTACAGGTAACGGAGAAAAAATAATGGACGCATTACAAAAAAGAATGCCCTTCTCGCTCGATGCGGAGCAGTCGGTCCTTGGCTCTGTGCTTATTGACCCTAACTGCCTAAACGAGATTGCCGAGATTTTAGTGGGCGACGATTTCTATATTGAGGAGCATAAGAAGATTTTCGAGATTATGCTCGCCTTTAACCTTGACAACAGAACTGTTGACCTTGTAACGCTTATAAATGAGCTTGTTGCAAGGGGTGTGTACAGCGACGATGCCGAGGCTAGGTCTTATATCAGAGTTATTGCCGAGGTTGTTCCCTCTGCTCAAAACGCGAAGGACTATGCAAAAATCGTCAAGGATAAGAGCATTTTAAGAAGGCTCATTGAGGCTGCTGATGATATTCAAAGGGCTGCCTTTACCGAAAGCGAGGATGTAAGATACATAGTTGACCTTGCAGAGCGTAAGATTTTCGATATCGCTGGAAATAATGAGCGTCATGATTTTATGCACATCAGCGATATTTTGATGAACACCTTTGACCATTTAAAGCTTTTAAAGGACGGCCCCTCAGAGGAGACAATCGGTATTCAAACAGGCTTTTCTGAGCTTGATAAGCAGGTTGTCGGACTTGGCAAGGGTAACCTTATTATCGTGGGCGCGCGCCCTGGTGTTGGTAAGACCTCATTTGCGTTGAATATCGCATCAAGTGTCGCTAAGCGCTCTAAAAAATCAGTTTGTATATTCTCTCTTGAGATGTCAAACGAGGAGCTTGTTCAGCGTATCCTCTCAAGTGAGGCTATGATTGACTCCCACAACCTACAGACAGGTGAGCTTTCGAGCGAGGACTGGGAGAAGCTGGCAATGTCTGCCTCAATTCTTTCAGAAACAGGCATCTATGTAGATGATACTACAGGTATTTCTCTCACCTCTATGAAGGCAAAGCTTCGCAGAGTCAAGAACCTTGGACTTGTTATTGTCGACTATCTACAGCTTATGCAACCAGAAAACCATCGTGGCGAGCAAAGCCGTGTAAACCAAATCGGCGAAATCTCGCGTGGACTTAAGGTGCTGGCAAAGGAGCTTCGTGTTCCTGTTATCTGTCTTTCACAGCTCTCTCGTACAAGCGAGAAGGAAAAGGAAAGAAAGCCTATGCTCTCCGACCTTCGTGATTCGGGCTCTATTGAGCAGGACGCCGATATGGTAATCTTCCTCTCTCGTGACTACTACGGCACAGACCCAGAAAAGAAGAACCTTGTAGATGTTATCGTGGCAAAGAACCGTCATGGCTCAGTTGGCTCTGTTACTATGAGCTGGCTTGGTCAGTACACCAAGTTCTCCACCCTTGACAGAGAAACAGCTCAAAGATTTGGACTTAATTTGGAAGAAAATTAACAACCAAAAAGCACCTCAGACGAGGTGCTTTTTTATTTTACTATTGTAATCTCGGCAGGTCTTGCCACATTTAATTCAATTTCGCTAAAGCCACGCTTGTCAAGCGCTTCCCTGTGTGCGCCAAAGGCGATTTCTGGGGCGTTATTCTCCTTGCTTAGATGGGCAAGCGTTATTCGCTGAGCTCCGTTTTCGGCAAGAAACAGCGACAGCTCCACGCTATCCTCGTTTGCAAGGTGTCCTGTATCGGCAAGAATACGATGCTTCAAAAACTCAGGATAAGGCCCTGCCACCAAAAGAAACTTGTCGTGATTTGACTCGATAATTGCCGTTTTACAGCCACACAGCGCCGTTTTTATCTCGTCAGTCACATGACCCATATCTGTCGCTATGCCCAGCCTCTCTCCTTGCTCGTTTTCGATTATGTAGCCGACATTTTGATTGCTGTCGTGAGGAATTTCAAACGACCTTAGCTTAAGAGAGCCAACTGACGCCTCATACCTTACCTCATGAGGATGCGCGCATTGTGATGCAAACGACCCCTGATAGCAAGCCCTTTTTGCTGAGGGAGAGGTGATATGTATCGGAATGTGATATTTCTTTGATATAATTTCAAGACCGCTTGTGTGGTCACTATGCTCATGCGTGATAAAAATTGCGCTTATATTATTAAGCGATGAGCCAAGCGAGGTAAGCGCCTTTTCTATAAGGCTTGCGCTCTTGCCTGCGTCAACAAGCACCTCTGTTTTGCCGTCCTTAATATATATAGAATTTCCACTTGAGCCAGAAAACAATGTATATGCCTGTAACACAGCCTCGCCACCTTTCCTTACAAATTCTCTTTTTCATTCAAAAAGAGGCGCGACGCCTCTTTTGTTTCTTTTTATATTGATTAAACTCTGATTGCTCCGTATGGGCGAATCTTGAGAATGTGGCATGCACCATCACCAAACACAGCGTCGATTTTGTCCCTGTACTGCTCAACTATCGCGTTTGGAACAAACGCCTGAATTGTGCCTGCAAAGCCACCACCGTGAACTCTGAACGCGCCACCCTTACCGTTTAGGACATTATCCGTAATTGCAAGCGCAAGGGACAATCCCTGCTCCAGCACATTCTTTGTGGTGAACACATTTTGTAGGTACATAAAGGACGAGCGACCAGATTTTAGAACATACTCAAAGAAGGCTTTTACATCCTTGTCAAGAAGCGCCTTCTTTTGCGCGTCAACCCTTTCGTTTTCGTTAAAGAAGTGGATTGCACGAAGGATTGCACGGTCTCCTACCTCCTCGCGAAGTCTTTTTATGTCGCTTAGAAGAATGTCCATATTCATTTGACGAAGCACTGCGTAGCCATAATATGATGCAACGCTCTTCATCTCGGCAGGAACTGATGCGTAGTCCTCATTGAGGTCGGCATGGTTGCCACCTGTGTTTACAATGCAAAGCGAATAGCCCTCGCTAGAGAGGTCAAAATCAATTTTATCAATTACAGGCGCGCTCGGCTCCTTAAAGTCGATAGCTACAAAGCCACCAACAGCACACGCAACCTGGTCCATAAGTCCACAAGGCTTGCCAAAGAACTTATTCTCTGCGTATTGCGCCATCTTTGCAATCTCTACATTGTCAACCACTCCGTCATTGTAGAAGTAATTAAAAATGTTTCCTATCATAACCTCAAACGCAGCAGAGGATGAAAGTCCTGAGCCCTTAAACACATTAGAGGTTGTATATGCTACATAGCCACCTGTCTTGAGGTCGTTATTTCTAAATGCCCTTGCCATACCAGCAATAAGCGCACCTGACTTGAAAAAGTCGTCCTCGTTTGGATATGTATAGGTCGAAATATCGACACAGTCCTCATCAAAGCCCCTGCTCTTGATGCGAACAACGGTATCGTCAGTCCTTGACGCAACAGCAATAATATCGAGGTTTATAGAGCCAGCTAGTACCTTTCCAAAGTTGTGGTCTGTGTGGTTTCCAGATAGCTCACTTCTTCCAGGAACGGAGAAAAGGCTAACCTCTCTCTCGCCATACATGCTATAAAAATCATCAAGCGCACCAAGGTATCTCTCTCTTTGAGCGTCAACACACTCGCTACCATAAATCTCTGCAAGCCTTGCATCAAGCGCACCTGCCCTTACACTATTCAAAAGCTCTGTAGTCTTCATAATATCTCCTAAAACTTAATTACGCGACAGAGTGTCGCTTTTTTTGTGCTTTCATCTATTTCAAAAATTGCCCCATTGCCCTCAATTTCGCCATCGGCAAAATCGAATTTTGCGAGCATTTTTGTCTTTAGCTTGTAAATAACGCGTTCCTTTTTAACGCCTAAAATGCTGTCAATTGCACCCACCATTCCAATGTCGGTGACATAGGCACACCTGCCCTCAAGAATACACGCATCGTTTGTCTGCACATGCGTGTGCGTTCCAAAGCATACAGAAAGCCTGTCGGCAAAATTGTAGCCTATAGCCCTTTTCTCGCCTGTAGCCTCTGCGTGAATGTCAAGAATTGCAAAATCGTATGCGCCCTCATTTCTGTCAAGCGCACGCTCCACAGCCTCAAACGGACACATGGACGAATCCATATAAGCGCTACCAAGCACATTGAGACAAAGCACCCTGTAGCCGTTTATTTTGATAATGCAATCTCCGTGCCCAGGGGTTGCGCTGGGGAAATTAAGAGGTCTTAAAAGGTAAGCCTCGTCGTCAAGATACGAATGCACGCTAGTCTTTCTGAACACATGGTTTCCTGTAGTTATAACATCTACACCACTTTCAAAAAGCGCCTGCGCGCTCGCCTTGTCGATGCCATTAGGCTCAGCACAATTCTCACCGTTGGCAATAACCAAATCAGCGCCATATTGCTTTCTTATCGCCCAAAGCCTCGACTTAAGATATTCAAGCGCCGTCGGCCCACAAATATCTCCAATTGCAAGTATTTTAAAGCTCATACTCAAAGCCTTTCTATGCGAGTCCCCTCGCGAAAATTTAGGTAATTTTGGCTGGATTTTCACCCAGCCAAAAGTTATTTAATTTATAAATTTAAAATGCAGAACGACTAGCATACGCAAAGGTTGCCCACGAGGAACAACGCAGATATCAAATCGCGGTAATAATTGAAAAGAAGCAAGCTAGACAAGGCGTACCACGCGAACCCCCTAAAATTCTGCGAATTTTTGGGGAACCCCTGCCGACAAACCACGGACGATAGCGTATATGGCATACGCTGAGGTCGTGGGTGAGTAGCAACAACGAACAATGCCACTTATTATTATCATTTGATGTAATGATTGCCAAAAACAAGTTAGACTAGGCGCACCACAGCCGACAGATGATGGTGTACATAGCGTACTCCGAATTTGTCGGCGAGGAGCAACGACGAATAACGCAGATATCAAATCGCGGTAATAATTGAAAAGAAGCAAGCTAGACAAGGCGTACCACGCGAACCCCCTAAAATTCTGCGAATTTTTGGGGAACCCCT
>JAGALI010000067.1 GCA_017625275.1 Clostridia bacterium | reverse complement strand
CCAGTCGGTGTTTAGAGGCTCATAAATGGATATTTCTGCGTGCTTATTACTACTTTTCCTTATGTACATCAAAATTTCGTTTTCTATACATCTTGAGGCGTATGTGGCAAGCTTTATATTTTTATCAGCCTTGTATGTATGAATTGATTTGACAAGTCCAATAGTACCAATTGATATCAAATCCTCAAGCCCAACCCCTGTGCTTTCGAATTTTTTTGCAATGTATACAACCAACCTTAGATTATGCTCTATCAATATAGAAGATTTTTGGGGATCGGTCTCCATTTCGGCTATTATTTCCGCTTCAATCTCTGGATCAAGGGGCGGAGGTAGTGTTTCAGGACCATTTATATAAAATATTTCTTTTTTTGGAAAGAGCCTAAATAATAAACTCTTTATTTTCTGCAAAAGCTTCATTTTTCCCTCCAAAATTAAACAAGTGATATTGGAACGCACGCCTCATAGCCTGCAAAATCCTTTTGTGATACTGGTGCTATTATTGCAGACCTTTCTGTGCCATTGATTTTTATAGATTTTGGTAAAACTCCCTTTAATATTCCTCCACCACCAACACTGTTGTATGGTATATAGCGTTTAAAAACATCTGCTATTTTGTTTATCTCTTGTCCTATTTGGCTTTTTTCCGAAACTAAAATTACGCTTTTTCCAGAAATCGGCTCTCTCAACAAATTTCCAGAGTCGCATATCCCTTTAGCTTCAAAGGTTTTTGTATTTACTTGAGCAATTATTTCCACCTCAATTATTTCCTTTTCTCTCGAAAAGAAGCGCCCCAAAATTATCGATAATATCACTGCTAGAGACGCAATTACAAAAAATCTTGCTCCCGTATACGCCTGAGTGTACGAATAGTTTTCTATGTATTCTGCAAGTAGCTTGTTCAAAAACGAATATAAAACACTCATAATTCCACCAAGACACGCACTGCACCCCCAGTACAAAATGTACATGCCTATAAGGCGCTTTATGCTTCCTTGATAAAATGATATAAAGCACATCAAAAACGCAACACTAACTCCTAAAAAGGCGGAAGCTATTGCATTTGAAGGCATTATTACCTCTATGACTCCATAAATCCCACCAATAACTGCTGAGGCAAGGACTCTTTTTTTATGTACCCTTTTATGGACTATTGATGCACAAATAAAGAGTGATATTAAATCCATACTGAAATTTATTGCAAATAGCATATCTGCATAAATTTTCACATTGTTCTCCTTTTTTTGCTATGATAAATAAATTATAGTTCAATTGATTTGAAAAATTTGTCGTTTTATACTTTTGAAACCATTATTTTTTACGACAAAATGTATGCTTTTAATTCTCTCTTGAAATTCTTATTAAATAATGCTATACTATTTAATAATGAATGCTTTTAATTTATTCTTACCTTTAAAATTAGAACTAAGGAGATTTTATAATGTTTGGACCACCACCCAGATTTAAGCTTACAAATGATACGGACAAGCCTAAATCAATAAAAAAAATGCCCAAATATATTTGCAAGCAAATAGGTGGCTTTTTCTCAAGGTATGCTTATATCTTTAAGCTTGTATGGGAGACTAATCCTCTTATTCTTTTTGCAATGGCATTCTCATCTCTTTTCAATGGTATTACACCTGTTTTAGGTGCATTCATATCAGCTGAGCTTATTAATGCCCTTGTATCTGTTTTTCAGGGTCAAGAAGCAAATATTGAGCTTTGGATTTCATTACAATTTGCTTATTTCCTTATTCAAGGTATTGTTTCTACTGTTTATAATGCTATTATAAAAATTTTAAGCGAAAAGGTTGTAAACCATATTAAGGTTAAAATCATAACTAAATCTCGTGAAATTGACCTTTCCCAGTTTGACTTGCCTGAGTTTTATGAGAAATTCGAAAACGCATGTCGTGAGGCAGGCTTTAGACCAGTTCAGATTCTAAGCTCAACCTTTACAATGCTCAGTAATCTAATAAGCGTAATTTCATTTATAGCTGTTTTGGTTACATTTAGTCCGTTTGCTCCATTAATTATAATTCTTTTTGCTCTTCCTGCTGCCGTTATACGCTTTGTTTATGGAAGAAAAAATTTCCACTATATGCGTCGCCATTCCAAAGAAAGACGCTTAATGGAATACTACTCTGCAGTTATGACTAACAAGGATCTTGTAAAAGAGGTTAGACTATTTGATTTAGGAGATATCTTTATTG
Source organism: Clostridia bacterium (assembly GCA_017625275.1). GTDB lineage: Bacteria > Bacillota > Clostridia > Oscillospirales > CAG-272 > RGIG2000. The sequence continues at coordinate 4,658 of JAGALI010000067.1, read as the reverse complement.
GAAAATTCCAATCAACCTTTAATCAGTATTATAAAGGTCTAAAGCGCTTAACTGTTCGTGAAACCATCTGGCATCTTCTTATAACCTTAGTTACTGCCGCAGTTAATGCCGTTTTATTCCTAGCTATTGCAAGACAGGTTGGTGCTGGTGCTGATGGCATAACGGTTGGACACTTTTCTCTATACTCTGGCGCTCTAAACTCTATCATAGGCTGTGTTGGTGCGATTGTTTCCTCTACTGCCACGATTTACGAGGGTACGCTTTTCATTGATAATATGATTGCGTTCAACAAGGTTGAGGCCAAGATTGTTCCCTCTCTCGAGGAGCCTAGAAGCGTTGAAAAGCATGTTTCTCACACTATTGAATTTAAAAATGTATATTTTTCATATCCAGGCATTAAAAAATATGTTCTTAAAAACATCAATTTTAAGCTTGAGGGCGGAGATACAGCTGTATTGGTTGGTTTGAATGGCGCAGGTAAAACTACACTTATAAAGCTTTTAACAAGGCTTTATGACCCTTCAGAGGGTGTAATATTACTCGATGGTAAAGATATTCGAGAATATGATCTAAAAGAGCTTTATTCTCTATATGGTATAATTTTTCAAGATTTTGGAAAATACGCTATTCAAGCAAGTGAAAATATTTGCTTTGGAGATATTTCTAAAGGATATGATGAAGACGCTATGAAAGAGGCTGCAAGGCAAAGTGGAGCTGATGAATTCATCGAAAAATTACCAAATCAATATGATACATATTTGTCTAAGTTTTTCGAAGAAAATGGAGCTGAGCTCTCTATCGGTCAATGGCAAAAGCTTGCTGTTTCAAGAGCCTTTTATGCAGATTCTGACATTTTAATTTTGGATGAGCCTACTGCTTCCCTAGATGCCCTTGCTGAGCAACAAATTTTCAATCAATTTGACAACTTAAGAAAGGACAAGACCACGATATTTGTTTCACATCGCCTTTCGAGTGCAACCAGAGCTAATATAATTATTGTTCTAGAGCAAGGTGAAATTATCGAGATGGGTAAACATGAAGAGCTTATGGCTCTTGGTGGCAGATATCACGAGCTATTTACAGCTCAAGCCGAAAGGTATCTTTCAAATTCTAAATAAAAATAAAAAGCCCCTTGAAAATTCAAGGAGCTTTTTTTATAGTTTAAATATTCCTGTTACTGGTGTTATTCCGTATCCATATGAGGTTCTTAAAATTATATCTTCTCTATGCTGATTATAGCATTTAGTGTTAATTTTAGATATGTAAGAAGAAAATGTAGTTTCTTTTATTTTTAAATGTAAATATTCATTAATTTCATCAATAGTAAACTTTTTTGCGCGATTATATGCAAAAAAGCGAACTATTTCATATTCTTTATCTGTTAAAAATAGTCGCTTGTTACCAAAATAAACATCCTTATCCTCTTCATCAATTAAAATGTAATTTATCATATCATGACAAAGATTATAGCCATATTCAGATTTTATTATCTTTATTAAATCCTTTGTATTTATTTCGCCATCAGGGCTTATAATAACATTCCTTGCGTATTGCATTTCTGGAATTTCCTTTTTCAACACTAAAACACATATCGTTTTTTCAGCACTAAAATCTCTCATATATTGTGCAATTTTAGTATGTTCAGGAGAAACAAGCACAGTAAGCATTGGCTTTGTTATATACTCGCAATGCTCATAGCTATCGCCCTTTACAAAAAAGCCATCTAGCCTGATTTTTTTACAATTTTTTTGAAGTCTAAAGCTATTGTCATCAAAAATTAATATCATTTTTCACCTTTTGTAATATTTCTTAAGTTTCGAAAATAAGATTTAGTAAAAAACAAAATCGCGAGGAGATTAAAATGTTTATTTACTCTTTTAAGGCATCCACCTTGAAATTTTTAGGAGTTATCAGTATTTGTGTCGTTGTTTTAATAGCACTAGTATTTCTTATACCAACTTACTCAAGAGAAACAACCGCCGAAATTTCGCTTTTAAACGAAAACATATCCTTTAATAATATTAAAAGCTCCGATGATGGAAAGGCTTTTCTTGCTCAATATGGTTGGAGCGTAGATTCTTTGCCAGTTGAGGAGTGTGAGGTTACAATTCCAAAAGAATTTGACAAGGTTATGACATCATACAACGAAATCCAAAAGCAACAAGGACTAGACCTTTCAAAGTATTCTAAAAAAACCGCAAATAGATATACATATAAAATAACAAATTATCCTAATTATGATGGCACTGTTTATGCAAACATAATTGTATATAAGGATAAGGTTATTGCAGGAGACATATGCTCTGCCGATGCAAGGGGATTTATACACACCCTTTATATGCCAGAACTGTCTAATTAATATTTTATCATATTTCTGAACAAAAGCAAGGTTTTTCTATGCTTTTGTTCTTTTTTTATACTACAACGAATATTTTTTAAGTGAATGGTGGTGAAAAAATGAAATGTGAAATTTGTATAGAGAAAAAAGCAGATGCAATTCTTGAATATATCACGGAAAAATTTCCATCAACGCTTAGGACAAGCATTCTAGAATTTTTATCTAACAAAAATTTTCCTCAAATTAGTGAAATACGATTGCATAGCAATGCTTTTGTTACATTTATAGCGAATTCTATGAATTTAAAAAGTGAGATTTTTATTAACTCTTCCCTATTGGAAGAGGTTTTGCGTTCTCTTTGTGGCGGCTCTGAATATGCACATTTTAATACTATAAAAGAAGGATATATAAGTTTAGGAAACGGTATTAGGGCAGGAATATGTGGCAGAGCAACTCTTGAAAATGGAATAATTAGTGGAATTTCAAACATTACAGGAATAAACATACGACTTCCAAAAAGAATTTTTCACTCTGCTGATTACCTTTTCTCTTTATTAAAAAAACACGATTTTGAAAAATCAATCATTATTTATTCAAAGCCAGGAGTGGGAAAAACCACAATTTTAAGAGAGTTAATCTATCTAATTTCTTTGCTTGAATCTCCTATTCGCCACGCTATCATTGACTCAAGAGAGGAAATAACGCCTTTTATGGATGAATGTTTACTAAGCTCTGATGTCTTTATTTCATATCCAAAGGGGCTTGCCATTGAAATTGCAACCAAAACAATGACTCCGGAGCTTATAATTTGCGACGAGATCTCATCTTATGAAGAAGCTATGGCTATTTTGATGGCCTCCTGCTCTGGGGTAAAGCTAATTGCTACAACACACGCGTCTTCCTTTGAAGAACTTTTAAGAAAGGAAAATATAAAAGAGCTTCTTTCGCACAATGTCTTTGATTTCGCGTTAGGTGTTTCTAGAGAAAGAGGCTCTAAAAAATATATTTTTACACTTGATGAGCTATGATTAAAATTTTAGGTTCGATTCTTATATTATGCTCTGCTGTTTATGCGTGTGCTTATTATGAACGCACAGAAAAGTCCAAGCTCAACTGTCTTACCGAGGTGTGTGATTTTATAAAGCATATTAAAGCAAAAATAGAATATTTTTCTATGCCTCTTGATAAAATTTATGGTTCTTATGAAAACCACACGGAAATAACAAAGCTTTTATCAAGCTCAAAGCTTGATTCGGCAAAAAGCCTTCTAGACAAGGAAGATTATAAAATTGTTGATTCCTTTTTCTCATCCTTGGGAAAAGGCTTGAAATCTGAGCAACTAGCTTTATGCTCATATACAACCACGCAAATTGAAGAAATAATAAAAAAGAAATCAACAGATTTACCCAATAAAATAAAGGTTTTTAGAGCAATAGCCTTATTTTGTGGCGCTTGTGCGGTAATTTTGTTAATATAAGAGGTCAAAATGGATATTTCATTAATTTTAAAAATCGCAGGAATTGGAATTTTAGTATCTGTCGTATGCCAGATTTTATCTAAAAGTGGGCGCGATGAGCAAGCAACGCTTCTTTCCATTGGTGGAATAATAATAGTTATGTTATTGATTGTAAGTGAATTAGAAACACTTTTTTCCGCTTTAACAAGAATTTTTGGGCTCTAATATGGAAAATTTCAAAATTTACGGAATTATAATATGTGCAGTATGCCTATGTATTGTATTTAAGGGACTTCATAGCGAGTATTCTCTTTTCATTCGTCTTGCAGTTACAATCGGCATAAGCATTACAGGAATTGCTATCCTTTTCCCTGCTTTAACCTATATAAATGAAATTTCCAAAGGCACGCAAATTGAAAAATTTCTCCCATCTCTTGTTAAGTCATTGGGTATTGCTCTTACTGTTCAAATAACTGCAGACTGTTGTAAGGACGCAGGCGAGGAAGGAATCGCATCAAGAATTTATTTGTTTGGACAAGCTGAAATCCTAATAATTTGTCTACCTATTATTAAAGGGCTATTTTCTTTATGCTCAAGCATTTTGGAGTAAAGATGAAAAGAATTTTATTATTATTTTTGATAGTTTTTTTGCTTGTTATTCCTGTATCTGCAGAAAAAGCAGCTGAGGATGAAATTATTGATATTGTAGATGATGAGCTATCAAAATTTGAGTCCTCACTGCCTGATTATGTTAAAGATTTTTTACCTAATGAGGTATTTGATGGCGATTTTTCATCAATTATAAACAATGAAATAGGTCAATCTAGCTTTTTGGAGTATACGATTAATTATTTGCTTTCCTTT
>JAGALI010000011.1 GCA_017625275.1 Clostridia bacterium | reverse complement strand
TTTGGCTTTGTTGTATCGAGTGTAAAGGAAACAAACTCGATAGAAAGATTGCCAGAATGGTCCGTAATTGGAGAAACCTCGCGAAGAACCTCCATTAGTCCTTCCTTCAAAAACCATTCGAACGATTTTTTCTGCACATCAATAAGATTAGGCATTTCGATCAATTCGTTGATTTTAGCGAAGCTCATTCGTGTGTTTTTGCCAAGCTTTTGTTCTTTGACCATAAACTAAATCACTCCATATCCCTTTATTTTTATTTATAATATTATATAATTTATGCGTGGTTAGACAATGTAAAATTTTATCACTTATGTTTTTATTTGTCAAGCATTATTTTTAAAATTTTTTTATTTTTTTTGATTTTTTTATAATATTTACATAAAATTCCATAAAAATTTACAATTGATTAATATGTAAACTTTTTATGAACTGTTTGAAAATTTATTACCGAATACTTATATCAATTCCTTGCTTATAGCCTAAAAAGCTGCTGTTCTCTTTTGCAAGATTATACATAAAGAAATAAAGTAATTTTAATTTTATTAAACTTTTTTTCAAAAAGGTATTGATTTTATTTTTTCTTTGTGGTATTATATGTAACTGTACGAACATGCTTTATTCGGAGCACCCTCTCAGGCAACGGATAGTGCATCTGTAGGATTAGAATTAAAAGGAGGATATCATTCATGCCTAATATCAAATCTGCTAAGAAGCGCGTTAAGGTTATTGCTACCAAAACACTTCGTAACAAGATGCTCAAATCTCAGCTTAACACCACAATCAAGAAGTTCAAAGTGGCTGTTGAAAGCGGTGACAAAGAGGCTGCAAAAGTTGCTTATGTAGCTGCTGTTAAGAAGGTTGACCAAGCTGTTGCTCACGGTCTTCTTCACAAGAATAACGCTGCTCACTAGAAGAGCGCTTACACTCTTATGCTCAACCAAATGGCATAAGCTAAGAAAAATTATAACGAGCTCTGTTAACCCACAGGGCTCTTTTTCTTTTCCTCAGGCAAGAAATCTTTTCTACATTAAATTAAAATCGCGCGCTTGCGTGTGTGCACATTATATATCATTATTATATATAAATAAAAAATCCGCTCAAATTGAGCGGATTTTATTTTTGTGATGATTAGTCATCGATATAAGGCATAAGAGCCATGAAACGAGCACGCTTGATAGCCTTTGTAAGCTCACCCTGGTGGTGTGCGCATGTACCTGTAATTCTTCTTGGAAGAATCTTAGCACGCTCTGTAACATACTTTCTCAAACGAGCAGTATCTTTATAATCGATGTGACCGATTTTATCAGCGCAGAAAGCACAAACCTTCTTCTTTCTTCTCATCATAGGACGAGCTGAACGAGCGCCTTCTACCTTTTCGATATTGGTATCCATCTTGTTATCCTCCTAATTTATTCGTGTCTTGCCTGTTCTCTATTAGAATGGCAAATCGTCGTCACCTGAAATTTCCTCAAATTTAGGTGCTTGCTGTGTTTGGAATGCTGGAGCATCGCCAAAGCCACTGATGTTTTCACCCTTTGCATCCACAAAGTAAGCCTCATCAGCAATTACCTCTGTTGCATAGTGCTTAACACCTGCTTGATCAGTCCAGTTTCTTGTTTGAATTGAGCCTACTACGCAAATTGAGCTTCCCTTTTTGAAGAATCTGCTGATAAACTCTGCAGTTTGACGCCATGCTCTAACATTGATAAAATCAGTGTTGTTTTGGCTATCCTCGGTTCCCTTTGCGGTGAAACGACGATTTACTGCGATTGAAAACTGGATTGTTGCGATACCGGACTGGGTCTGCTTTAGTTCAAGATCTGCGGTAACTCGACCGCCCAAGATTACTTTGTTTAGGTTAAAATTAGCCATTTTTAGACCCTCCTTTTAATTAAGCATCTTTTTTTGTTTTTTTGTCTTCAATGTGACGAATCACGATTGAACGAAGAATGCCTTCGGTGATACCGAACACACGCTCAAGCTCGAGAGTAAATTCACCCTCACTCTTAAAGTTTACGAGAACGTAGTAACCCTCATTCTTGTCGTTGATTGGATATGCGAGCTTACGCTTGCCCCACTCATCAACAGAATCAATGGTACCGTTATCAGCAATAAGAGTCGTAAACTTGTCAACGATTGACTTAACTGCCTCTTCTCCGAGAGAGTTGTCAACAACGAACAAAGTTTCGTAAGAATTGATAACCTTTTCCATCTTTTTACACCTCCTATGGACATAAGACCGATAAATTGAAAGATTTTTTATCGGTAGGAAGCAGATGCTTGCGCACCTGTTCGGTGGTATTTTATCACAGTTTAATTGTATTGTCAATATTTTTTTGAAAAAATATAAAATTTATAAAAATTATTGATTTATTAATCTATATATGATAGAATTACTATATTATATATTATTTTTGGAGTTCTTTAGAATGAAGCGTGTTGAAATATATACCGACGGCTCGTGCAAATGCAATCCCGGTCCTGGTGGCTGGTGTGCCATTTTAGTATATGGCAAGCACGAAAAATTAATTTCCGGTGGCGAGGCTCAAACTACCAACAACAGAATGGAGCTGACCGCCATTATAGAAGCTTTAAAGGCACTTAAGGAGCCTTGCGAGGTTGTCCTAACCTCTGACTCAAAATACGCGCTTGATGCGCTCCAAAATGGCTGGGCTAGCTCTTGGAGAGCTAACAACTGGAAAAAGGCTGATAAATCAAAGGCTTTAAATCCAGACCTTTGGGAGATGCTTCTTGATGAGGTTGAAAAGCACGAGATTTCATATGTATGGGTAAAGGGGCATGCTGGTCACCCTTACAATGAAAGATGCGACAAGGAAGCGCAGGCGCGCGCTGATGCGATGAGCGAAAACGAATAAAGAGCAGGCTATCCTGCTCTTTTTTATTTTCAAAAAACAACAGGGCAATTTTGAATTGCCCTGTTTTGTAAATTATTCAGCCTTTTGAGGAGCAGCATCTGCTATCTTTTGATAGAAATCCTTAACCTCTGCGCCATACTTCTCTTCTATTTTACCAGATCTAATCTCGCTACCCATATGGTATGAGGCTATATCGTAAATAGAAATGGTTCCGTCGGTATTAGCAGCCATAATCTTCTGATCTACAGGAGTTGTAGCTGATGCGCCATCTGCAGATTCCATAACAATCTTAACTGAGAACTTAAACTCATCTCCGTAAGATGCGTTCTTTACAACAAGTGAGAAAATTCCATTTCCTTCCATTGTTCCGGTAGCACCATCACCGTAAACCTGAACCTCTCTTATCTCTTCACCCTTTTGAACTACGCCATAAATCTTTATAGAATAGCCTTCCTTCTCGAGCTTTGTAACAGTAGAGGTTGTCATCTTAAAGGTTGCTCTTGGAGATGTATATCCTGTGTATCTGATTGTATAATCCTGAGCAGTAATAAACTTAGGCTCCTTCTTTGGAGAAACCTGCTCGCCCTTTTCTGCGTCAATGCCTCCACAAACTGTACAAGTAGAAAGCTTTATTCCATCGTGAGTATAGTCTGCCTCGTCACCCTTCTTTTCAACCCATTGGTAAGCGTGCTCTCCTTGAGGTGGAAGCACATGAACTGCTGTTGTTGCTATACAACCAGGCTCAGAACACTTTTCATATCCTAAGCCCTCCTTACCGCAGTTAGGCTTAAGCTCAACCATAACAGTCTCGCCCTTGTCGTTCTTTACCTCTGCACCATTTTCGTCAAGCTGAGGCGCTTTGATATATATTGGCTTTTCATAATCAAACTTATGATCACCAGTAGAAAGTATAACCTGCTCTATATCGTTATTACATACTGTACAATGCTTCTTTACAACACCATGACGATAGCAGTTAACCTCTGTAATTGTTTCTACAATCTTATCTTGTGCTGGATTAGCAGAATCCTTTTCAAAGACGTGCTTTGTAAGCTTTGCGCCAACACGATCAGCTTGACATGTCAAGCATTTACCATCAAATGTAACAACGCAATTTTCTGTTGTACCAGCATCAATGTCCTCTTGAGCAAAGTTACACTCATGTGCGCCAAGCTTAAACTCTGTAAAGGCAAGGCCCTTACCATTTGGCCATTTAGCGCTTTCAATTGTAATCAAAACTGACTTTACATCAAGGCCGTAAACATCACCTGTGAATATAACTCTAGCATAACCACCGGAGTATTCAAATGCACGCTTTGCAATCTGCTTAACGCTATTACCCTCTGCATCAAGGAAATCAACAGTAAAGCTGTTATTGTTCGAGAACACATATAGCTCTGCCATTGTAAGAGTGTACACCTGATCGAAATCAATTTTTAATGTACTATGATGATAGTCATTAACCTTTACCTTAGTGTTACCGTTGGTCTTGATTTTTTCAAGTGCTTCTGCATCAATTGTAGAGCCTCCAGTAACTACATCCTTCTCTTCAGCATCTTTTATGGTTTCTGCCAAAACTCTACCAATTAATGCATCAGTAACATCAAGCTCCTCTACAACAGTCCAACCAGTACCACACCAAATGTTTTCTGGATTCCATGTAGCTGATTCTATAATTCCATCGAACAAATATTCAGGATAGCTTGGATCTCTTGGAACCTTAGTGTCATCTATTGCATCGTTAACGCCAAATTCCTTTTTCTTCAAATCCTCTTTAAAGGTAACATGTCCCTTATTAAGCTGAAATTCGCTGTCAGCAAGCACTACTCTTGGTAAAATTTTTGATGCTATGCCATTACAGCCAGGCACTGTACATTTACCCTCGGCAATACCTGTTAGCTTTGTTGTTGGCTGTTGAGTAACTGTCCACTCAGTAACTGTGTGCGCATTAGTTCTTTCTTCCTTCTTTGCACCACATGAGCAGTTATAATAGTTTTTACCTTTTTGAGTACAGCTGGATTTTATAGATGTAGTCTCATCAAGCACCCAGTTATGCTCTCCTATTTCCTTGTAAATCTCAACCTCACGGAAGTATGCACCACGATATGATGCAGACTTACAAATGATTTCAACCTTAGCTACGGCAAGCTTTTCAAAGCTAAACTTTACCTCTTCATCAGGAACATCATTAGTTACGGTAGAAACAACATCGGACTTATGTACCTGATTTCCCAAATCATCATACAAAATAATCTGAACAGATTGCACGCTATCAGCAGTAGCAGTATGAGAGCCACCACACTTAGCACACTTACCTGTACCATTGATGTACAAATTTACATTAGTTATTTCGTATGGCTTTCCAAAGGTCAAGAACCACTTAAAGCTTGGTGAGTGAGGGCTGTGTGCAATTTGATCCTCTGGACCCTTCTTGCCGTCGGTTAAAAGCACCTCATTTAACATACCATGAGCGCCACCCTCAAAGCTTATAGAAGCCTCAGATGCGATATTTTGTGTGCTGGCTGTGCATTCCTTTGCGCCTTCATCTGCCATTGTTGTTGCAGTTGGTTCTACAGCAACAGCTGAAAAAATAGTAGCTGGAATAAGCATCAAAACAGCAAGAACGATTGATAAAAGTCTTTTCATTTTTGTTTTGTCTCCTTGCTTAAACAAATTTTTACAGTATTATTTTATCATACGCGAGGGTGAAAAATCAAGTCTTTTCTAAAAATGCGCGTATTTATACGCTTTTTTTGTTGAAAGTTCACAAAAATATCGCTTTTTATGATAAAGTAAAGCTTCGTTTTCTGTTCATTTTGCCAGTTTTGCCAAGCAATTTATAAAAACAAAAAAAGCACTCAGAGAGTGCTTTTGGTGCTCTTGGGGAGATTCGAACTCCCGACACCTTGATTAAAAGTCAAGTGCTCTACCGTCTGAGCTACAAGGGCGTTGGTTATTTATGCCTATACATAATAACACAGCATTTTGCGTTTGTCAATAGTCTTTTTCAAAAAAAACGATTTTTTTCATTTTTAATTTATTTTTTGAAAAACATATACATAACGGCACTTTTTGTGCTAAAATATACTTAATGATTTTAATTTGAGGTGCATTATGGAAAACAAAATTTAT
>JAGALI010000010.1 GCA_017625275.1 Clostridia bacterium | reverse complement strand
TGTGAAGGTGTGGGGATATGAGAACCAAATTTGTTTGGATGTTGAAAAACAGTTTTCAGCAATATGCTTTTCCTGCGATAATAAAATCACCTACATTGTTTATAGGGGCACAGATGATACCATCATTGGTTGGAAGGAAGATTTAAACATGGCGCTTTTTACCCCTATCCCATCTCAAAGAGAAGGAATTAGATTTCTTGGTGAGGCGAGCAAAAGAACTAAGGATGATTTAATAGTAGTTGGTCATTCAAAGGGTGGAAATATAGCTGTTTATTCAGCCTTAAATGCTTCGACGACAATTAAAAAGAGAATACAGTCTGTTTATAGTTATGATGGTCCTGGATTTAGAGAGGATTACATTGAGCCATTTAAAAGCTCGCCGATTACCTCAAAAATAAAAACAGTATTACCCTCAAAATCGATGATAGGAAGAATTTTTGACATAATTGGTGAGTGTGAAATTGTAAAAAGCAGCGATAAGGGATTGCAACAGCATGATGCCTTTACATGGCAGGTGCTAGGTGGCAAATTTGTAAATGCCGATTCATTTGAAGCCCCTAGTGATAATTTTCATGAGCTTTTGAAAACATGGGTGTCAAAGCTTACTCCTATGGAAAGGCGAGATTTTGTTGAGTCGTTTTATAAAATCCTAACATCAAGTGACGCTGAAACTCTCACGGATATTACCAGTAAAAAGTTCAAGTTTTTAATAGCTTTAATCAAAACTCAAGGCAGTGATAAAAAGATCGTTTTTGATGCTATTAGGAAGCTTATAAAAGAAAAAAACGCAATAAATAGTTCAAAAAAGAAGCTTGAAAAGCAAAGAAAAATTGAAATAAAAACTCAAAAAAAGGCAGGAGAAAAAACTGTCTGAGAATTAAGAAAATTTTAAATTCAACAATTTATTGATTTTAAAATTCAAAAATAATAAAAATAGCCAACACAGCTTTTGCATAGCATGTTGGCTATTTTATTTTAAACTATTTTTTAAATAATAAAGCGTGGATTTTAGCTTTTTAATATCTGTTCCATATGGTATCATAACCGGAGATTCTAAAGTTATTGTTCCGGCATAATTCTTGCTTTTTAATTTGGTGAAAAATGAATTAAAATCTATTACCCCTTCACCTGGATGAAGAATTGGTCTGATTTTAGAAAAATCTCGTGGATAAGAGGAATAGTCACTTATATGCAAATGAGTTATGCTGTCCCAAATGGGCTCATTTATTATATCATCGATTTCATCATGAAAAGCGCCAAATCTTGTGTCAAATACAAAATTTATTTCTGGCACAAAGCCATAAAGACGTCTCCAGTTTTGAAGCCCAGAATATGTTGTGCAGGGAATGTTTTCTATAAGTATTTTTAAATTGTATGAATTAGCTAACTCTAAAGCTCTTGGCAATAAGGAAATGTTATATTCAATATTATAGTCGCTTTTTATGCCACCCCATAGGTGAAAAACCATTTTGTCTGCGCCAAGCTCTTTTCCAACCTTGCAATTTAATTTCAAAAGCTTAAAAGCCTTTTCGGTTGATTCGGTTGAGCATTCGGAAAACAAGACACCTACATCTTTGTCGCAATGAATTATTGGGATAGGAATATTGCAGGATTTGATTGTTTCAATTACAGATTCTAGCTCATTATAGTAATATGGAATCATCATAAATTCCATGCCATCTATAAGTCCATCTTCGTATAGAGAAGGGAGATGCTTTTTTACAAGAGAATAGTTGTATTCACAAACTCTACCAACTATCGCGCCAGTAGAGCAAAGAATTTTGTTCATAAAATCACCTCATTGAAAATTTTAGCACATTATAGAAGCCTTTTCAAGTAAGGAAAAGATAAATTTAAGAAAAATACTTTTCAAAAGGTTTATTTTGTGCTATTATATATTTATTAATGTAATATTATTTGCGAGGATTGAAATGCAAAACATTGAATTGAGCCTTATTTATCCTAATAATGAGGCACTATTACGAAACGAAGGTGGACAAGACCGTCCAAATATATCAAACGAGGTTCTTGACGAGCTTGAGCTTAATTCGTTGCTTGATTTGAAAACAAGCTTTTTGAGTGATTTTTTCACCACCGATGAAAATGTTATAAAATATCGTCAGCAGGTTTTTGCAGATATGATTGCAAACCCAAAGCTTTGTGATATTTTGCTAAGAGTTAGCCCTATTTTGTCAGATATATCTGAAATTCGTCGTATTTCGCAGGATACAGAGCCATCAGAGGGATATTTATATAGCATAACAGAGATAGAGCTATATGTATCTGCGATGGAGCTTTTGGCAGATGGTCTTTATCCTATGATTGATAATTTTAAAAGTGAGGCTCTTATAACCTTTGCAAAAAGAATTAAGAAGCTTACACAAAGTGAATATTACATTGATCTAAATGAAAGGCTAAAGGATTTAACTTCAAGAGTTAGAGAGGTAAAAAGCGTTACTATTGGAGTTAATCTAGATTCTAAGCTTAGACCTGATACAGCTGGCGTATTAAGCGTTAACAATGAAAAATTCAAATCTGGAGAATTACTTGAAAAAATTCTTAGACTTGATTTTAAAAACGATGAATATACATGTATTTCTGGACTTATTCCTTTTAAAAAAGGTCAAAGCGAGAATCAACAAATTGCGCTTACTAATGCTTTTAACTCTGCGCTAAACAATGTTTTTAAATCATCAATGCGTGAATGGAGAAAAACCATTCAAAGCTATGTTTTGGAAAACGCAGATTTTCTAATTAGACTATTGCCAGAGATTGAATTTGTAGTTAAGGGAACAGAGCTTATAAAGGCTCTTTGTGATACGCAAAACCCTATGTGCTTTCCAGAAATTTTGCCTATGGACAGAAAATCTTTTAGCGCAAAGGGAATCTATAACCCTGTTGTTGCTTACAAAACAAATGAAAAAATGGTTGAAAACGATTTTGATTT
>JAGALI010000009.1 GCA_017625275.1 Clostridia bacterium | reverse complement strand
TGCATATAATCAGCAGTTAACCCATCATATGCATCTATTATTATATTTTTAAATTCGGCAAGTGAAAGTTTCATTATCTCCTTTTTCTCTTCTAAGGTAAACATGTATTCCTTTTCACTATTCAAAAGTGCAACGACATAAAGCTCGTCAAAAAATGTGCTAGCTTTTTTTATTATTTCTAAATGTCCAATTGTTATCGGATCAAAGCTTCCAGTTATTATAGCCTTCATACTAAATTTCCTGTCTCGGAGTTAAAACGGTTATATATGATATTGAATATCTTGCTTGCTTAACGATGTCAAATTTCGATTTAAGCTCTTCGTCACCATAAAATATATCCTGATCTCCACTCTCGCAAATAATTTTTGTGTTTTCATTAACAACACCTGTTTTTAACAGCATTGTTAAAGCCTCTGGTAAAACCTTATCCTTATATGGCGGATCAATAAAAACAATGTCATAGCTTTCTTTCCCAGCCATTCCTTTTATCATCTGCTTATAATCACAACAAGAAACTCTTGACTTATCAAAAAGCCTTGCCTTCTTAGCATTTTCGATAATTATATCTACTGCCTCTCTCGAAGCATCACAAAATGTAGCCTTTTTGGCACCCCTGCTAAGGGCCTCTATACCCATTTGTCCAGATCCTGCAAATAAATCCAAAACTGTAGAATTCTCAATTTCAAATTGAATCATCGAAAAAACCGCCTCTTTTACTCTTTGAGAGGTAGGTCTAGTTGCGTCTCCCTCTAGGGTTTCAAGATTCATACCCTTAGCTTTTCCTGTAATGATTTTCATATTACACCTCAATTAATTTTAAAATACTCGAATATTTTATTTGCATCTGATGAGCCAATTCCATCAACTTGCATTATATCTTCAACGCTCGCCTTCTTAAGAGAAGAAATGGTTTTAAAATGAGCAAGTAACTTTTTAGCTTTACCTGGACCAATTCCAGGTATTTTCTCTAAAAACGATGTCTTTAATGTTTTTCGTTTAGAATTATCCATTCTTGATACAGTAAATCTATGAACTTCTTCTTGAAGCTTATAAACAAAGATAAACACTGATTGATCCTTGGCAATGCTTATCTCCTCACTATCAGTTACAATAGTCCTAGTTTTATGATGCTCGTCTTTTACCATACCAAACACCGGAATATTAATTCCCGTTTCAGAAAAAAGTTTTTTTGCAACTCCTACATGCGTCATTCCACCATCTAAAAGAATTAAATTAGGCATTTTAGAATAAGACCCCATCGAATCTCCAAGATGTGAAATTCTTCTCGAAAGCACCTCTTTCATTGCAGAATAATCATCTGCGCCAGATTGTTGCTTTATCTTAAATACTCTATAATCTTTTTTTATTAGCTTGCCATTTTCGCTTACTATCATTCCAGCTGTAATATGCTCATTACCTAGGTTCGAAATGTCATAAGCCTCTATTCTTTCCGGAATTTCTTCAAGTCCAAGCATTTCTCCAAGCTTAGCTAGAACTTTTGAATCCTTTTCGGACTTTTCTTTGAACTGCTTCGCCTTTTGAGAGGCATTAAGCTCAACCATTTCGCAAAGCCTTTTATTTTCTCCCTTTTGAGGGATTTTTACATTTATAGCACGACCCGCAAGATTTCTTAAATAACTTTCAACAAGTGCCCTTTCATCCTCATTGTAATTAAAAGACAACAAAATCTCGCTTGGTATATATTCTCGTCTTGAATAAAGATCGGTTAAAAACGACGACATATATTCGTATTCGTCATCAGCCATTAGCTCGCTCGCGCCAAATGTAAAGGTCTCGCTATCAGAGATAATTCCACCTCTAATATAAAACACGGAAATTGTAGTACATAGCTCGTCACTGTAAACACCTATAACGTCATACTCATCATCAGGCGCGCCAACAACCTTTTGCCCTTCACCAAGGCGCTTCATTGCATCTATTGCATCTCTACAGCGCGCAGCGTCCTCAAATCGTTCATTCTCGGCATGAGAATACATTTGCTTCGTAAGCGATGAAATCGCTTCCTTGGTATTTCCTCTTAGGATATTAACGGCACATTGCATAATTTTATAGTAATCCCCTGCACTAATGCTATTATCGCATGGAGCAACACATCTGCCAAGCTGCTTGTATATACATGGACGTTCCTTACCAATATCTCTTGGAAACTGCCTTCTACACATAGGAATAGCCAAGGATCTTTCCAATGTACCTATAACACCATATACTACACTCATGCCAGAATATGGTCCAAAATACTTTGCCCCATCAGCCAATCTCTTTCTTGTATGAAGGACTCTTGGATACTGCTCGTTCATCGTGACTTTTATATATGGATATGATTTTGAGTCCTTTAATAAAATGTTATATTTAGGTGTATATTGTTTTATCTTAGTATTTTCTAGAGTCAGTGACTCTATTTCGGTATCACAAAATATTGTATCAAAATCATCTATTTGCGATACCATTTTAAAGGTTTTAAGATTTATATCGTTGGGAAGGTGAAAATATTGAGAAACTCTATCTTTAAGTGAACGCGACTTACCCACATATATAACCTTTCCATTTTTGTCTTTCATTATATATACACCTGGAGTGCGTGGCAAATTCAAGGCCTTTTCCTTTAATAGCCTTTGCTTTTCCTCAGTCATATTTCCTCCTTTCAAACAAATAGGCGACAGTAAAAACTATCGCCGTAATGTCTATTGAATTTTAGTCGTTAAGACCTGTCAAAATTAAGGTTTCAAGTCCAGCAACAGCCTCATCCTCATCTGCTCCGTCGGCGATGATTGTAACAACAGTTCCTTTAATTATTCCCATTGAAAGAACTCCAAGCAAGCTTTTCGCATTTACTCTGCGATCATCCTTTTCAATCCAAAGGGATGCCTTATAGGAATTAGCCTTTTGAATAAAAAAGGTAGCTGGTCTAGCATGCAATCCAACATCATTTACTATTGTAACGTCACGAGTTATCATTATTTTTCTCCTCTATTTAAGGTAACTTCTTAAAATACTGGACTTCATTATATCAAAGTTTTTTGTAAAAATCAATACTTTTTTTATTTTTTTATAATATAATTTTATTTTTTATTTTTGTGCATAAATTTTATAGCAAAAAACACCTAAAATAGTACTTATTTAACAAAATTTGCCGTTGTAATTTAATTTTTTAATTTTACACTTGAAAAGATTTGAGTTTTATTATATAATAATGTTTAATATAATAATTTTAACCTATTTGAAAGGATTTATGATATGAACAACACTGAAAAAACAATGGAAAAGGTTGTTGCGCTTTGTAAAAACAGAGGATTTGTTTATCCAGGCTCAGAAATTTATGGTGGTCTTGCCAACTCTTGGGACTTTGGCCCTCTTGGCGTAGAATTCAAGAACAACATTAAAAAGGCTTGGTGGCAAAAATTTGTACGCGAATCAAAATATAATGTAGGACTTGACAGTGCTATCCTTATGAATCCACAGGTTTGGGTAGCCTCTGGACATGTTGGTGGCTTCTCTGACCCACTTATGGATTGCAAGCAATGTAAGACAAGACATCGTGCAGACAAGCTTATTGAGGATTTTGCTGCGCAAACAAACTCTAACATAAATCCTGCGGGTATGTCTAATGACGAAATGTTTTCTTTCATTAAAGAAAATAAAATTGTATGTCCTTCCTGTGGCAGTGGCGATTTTACCGACATAAGAAAATTCAACCTTATGTTCAAAACCTTCCAAGGAGTAACTGAGGATTCCACATCAGAGCTATATCTTCGTCCTGAAACTGCTCAAGGTATTTTTGTAAACTTCAAAAACATCGCTAGAACCACAAGAAAGAAGCTTCCTTTTGGCGTTGGTCAAATTGGTAAATCCTTTAGAAACGAAATCACTCCTGGTAACTTCATTTTTCGTATTCGCGAATTTGAACAAATGGAGCTTGAATTTTTCTGCAAGCCTGGTACAGACCTCGAATGGTTCGCATTTTGGAAGGATTACTGTGCTAATTTCCTTTATAACCTTGGCATGAAGAAGGAGAACCTTAGACTTCGCGACCATGACAAGGAAGAGCTTTGTTTCTATTCAAAGGCTACTACTGACTTTGAGTATCTATTCCCATTTGGTTGGGGAGAGCTTTGGGGAATTGCTGATCGTACTGATTACGACCTTACCCAGCATGCTAACCTTTCAGGTGAAAATATGGAATATTTTGACCCTGAAACAAACGAAAAATATGTTCCTTATGTTATTGAACCTTCTCTTGGTGCCGATCGTGTAACCTTGGCATTCCTTGTTGAGGCTTACGACGAGGAAACCGTTGGAGAAAATGATGTAAGAACAGTTATGCATTTCCATCCTGCTTTAGCTCCTGTTAAGGCTGCTGTGCTTCCTCTATCCAAAAAGCTCTCCGACAAGGCTGAAGATGTTTATGTAAAGCTTTCAAAATATTTCAATGTTGAATTTGACGAAACTGGATCAATCGGAAAAAGATATCGTCGTCAGGACGAAATCGGTACTCCTTTCTGTATCACATATGATTTCGAATCAGAAGCTGATGGTTGTGTAACAGTTCGTGATAGAGATACAATGGAACAAATTCGCTTACCTATTGCTGATCTTAAAAATTACATTGAAGAAAAATTATATTTTTAATGTTGACAAACTAATAACAAAATGTTAAAATTATAAATAGTAAAAATTTATTATATTATAGACTGAGACGGAGACAGTAGTTTGAATTGAACGTTTTAGAGAGTCGGGGATTGGTGTAAACCTGATACAATTAGCTTCAAACGAATATCACTCCTGAGTTTCTCGGCGAATTTACCCTCTGCAAAACACTGCTTGGCAAATTCATACTTATAATCGTAATCGGCGGATTTATAAACCC
>JAGALI010000008.1 GCA_017625275.1 Clostridia bacterium | reverse complement strand
TATGTTTTAAAAGAGTCTAGTCCCTCTTGGCCATCATATGCCTCTACTACATCATAGCCTTCGTTTTTAAAGTATGTTCTTATGAGCTCACACATACCACGGTCAGAATCTATGATTAATAGCTTTGAACCTATCATAATGGCCTCCTTTTGTTTTATGCAATTATTTTACCATACTTTTTTTGTTTTGTAAACAATTTATTCATATTTTAAGTTATTTTTATTAATTTTAATGGTATTTTGTGACGATTTTGTGAACGCAGAGTGTTTGAATACTAAAAAATTTATATTTTTTGCCTTCTTTTATGTATTTTTTCGAAATTTTGCCTTTTTGTCTTGATATATTTTATAAAATAATGTAAAATGTATGGTGATAAAATTAATAATTTTACGAGGTGTTTTATGAAACTTGGAATAGTAGGCTTACCAAATGTTGGCAAGAGCACTCTTTTTAATGCTTTGACTAATGCCGGTGCGCAAAGTGCGAATTATCCATTCTGTACTATTGAGCCAAATGTTGGTGTTGTTGCGGTTCCTGATTCTCGCTTGGACGAGCTTGCAAAAATGTATAATCCCGAGCTTTATACTCCTGCTGTTATCGAATTTGTTGATATTGCAGGTCTTGTAAGAGGCGCGTCTAAGGGTGAGGGACTTGGAAATAAATTCCTTTCACATATAAGAGAGGTTGATGCGATTGTGCATGTTGTTCGTTGCTTTGAAAACAACGATATTATACATGTTGATGGTGGTGTTGACCCACTTCGCGATGTTGAAACCATCAATCTTGAGCTTATTTTCTCTGATATTGAAATTATTGAGAGAAGAATTGACGCTGTTAAAAAGGCTATGAAGGGCGATAAGACTCTCGCCCCTAAGGCTGAGCTTTACGAAAGAGTTTTGAAGGCTCTTGAGGACGGCAAGACTGCACGATCTCTCGACTATACTGAGGAAGAAATGGAAATGATGGGCGATGTTGCCTTACTTACAATCAAGCCTGTTATTTATGCAGCTAATATTAGTGAAAGTGATATTGGCACTGACCTTACACAAAATTCACTTTATCAAAGCGTTGTTGAGTTTGCAAAGACTGAAAAGAGCGAGGTTATTCCTGTTTGTGCTGAAATTGAGGCTCAAATTGCTGAGCTTGACGATGAGGACAAGGAAATGTTCCTCTCCGACCTTGGCATTGAGGAAAGTGGTCTTGACAGGCTTATAAAGGCAAGCTATTCTCTGCTTGGTCTTATAAGCTATCTTACAGCTGGACCTAAGGAGGTTCGCGCTTGGACTATCGTTAAGGGTACAAAGGCGCCTCAGGCTGCAGGCAAAATTCACTCCGACTTTGAGCGTGGCTTTATCCGCGCCGAGATTGTTTCCTTTGATGACCTTATGGAATGTGGCTCCATGAATGTAGCCAAGGAAAAGGGTCTTGTTCGCTCCGAGGGCAAGGAATATGTAATTGCCGACGGCGATATAGTTTTATTTAGATTTAATGTATAAAAAAGTGAGCTTAGGCTCACTTTTTTGAAAGGATTATCATGAGAACTGATTGGTTTAGCGAGGCTGGATATGGTCTTTTTGTCCACTGGACCACTAACTCCTTACCAAAAGAGGGCGAGAAAAAGTGCTACAAGGACGCGGTAAGAGATTTCAGACTTAATGAGTTCGTTTCACAGGTTGTGGCATCTGGTGCAAAATTTTTGTTCTTTACAATTACTCACGCAGAGATGAAGGTACCCTTCCCCTTGAATGAGCTTGATGAAATTGTTCCCAATTACACTTGTGACAGAGATTTAATTTTAGAGCTTGCAAGCGCTCTTGAAAAGCACGACATAAGGCTCATGCTTTATTTTAATGGCGAGGACTCTGTTGGCAAGGCTTGGCGTGAAGCTACTGGCTTTGATACAAATCCTACCCTTCACGCAGAATATTGCTATAAGGTAACAGAGGCAATTTCAAAGAAATACGGAAAGAAAATTCACGGCTGGTGGATTGATTGCTGTTATGAGCCTGACGTTTGTGGTGGCAGAGGCACAAGATATGATTATGAGCGATACGCAAGCGCCCTACGCGCAGGAAACGAGGACGCAATAATTGCATTTAATTTTCGTGGCACATGTGGCTGGGGTAGCTCCTGGGGTAAAGGCATCGCCGACTATCAGGCCGGCGAAGAAAATGGGCTCGATTTTCTACCAAAAGGACGCTTTAGTGGCGAGGGCGACACTCAATGGTTTGCGCTTTGCTGGATGGACGAATTTTGGGTACACGAAAAAGAAGGCACGCCCTCTCCTGTACACCAAAGCTATGAGGTTTTGGAATATGTAAGAGCGATAAAATCCAAGGGTGGAGTTTTTGCATACAATTGCGCCTTATACCAAGAGGGCTTAATAGCCGACAAAACATTCGAGCAGCTGAAATGGCTGAAGGCGCATGGAATTGATGAATAAAAAAACGGCTACATTGTAGCCGTTTATTTTTTGTAATTAGTGCTTAAGCTCTGTAAATCCGAGCTTGCGTCTTACCTTTGACATTGTGCGTCTTGCGTTACGATATGCGTCCTCTGCGCCCTTTGCCATAACCTGTTCAAGATATGCCTTATCTGCCATGAGTCTTGCAAATTCCTCACGAACAGGTGTAAGATTGTCAGCAACTGCCTCTCCTACTGCGAGCTTGAAATCACCATAGCCCTTACCTACAAATTCTCTCTCTGCCTCTGCGATGGTTTTATCGGTTACGCATGAGTAAATTGTAAGAAGATTAGAAATGCCAGGCTTTTCTGGTGTGAATATAATCTGATTGTCAGAATCGGTAACTGCTCTTTTAAACTTCCTTATAATATCGTCCTTTGAATCGAGGATTCTAACTACTGCGTTTTCGTTAGCATCAGATTTGCTCATTTTCTTTGTAGGCTCCTGCAGGGACATTATTTTTGCGCCGTCCTTGGCTATATAGCCGTCTGGCACTACAAAGGTTTCTCCATATATTTGATTGAAGCGATTTGCAATATCGCGTGCAAGCTCAAGATGCTGCTTTTGGTCAACGCCAACAGGCACAAGCTCCGTTTGATAAAGCAAAATATCGGCTGCCATAAGCGATGGATATGTAAATAATCCTGCGTTTATGTTATCAGCGTTCTTCGCGCTTTTATCCTTAAATTGAGTCATACGCGAAAGCTCACCAAACATAGTATAGCAATCAAGTATCCATCCAAGCTCCGCATGCTGTGGAACATGGCTTTGTACAAAAAGAGTATTCTTTTCAGGGTCAAGTCCACACGCGATATAAAGTGCAAGGGTTTCGTAGGTTCTGCGTCTTAGCTCAGCAGGGATTTGTCTTACTGTTATTGCATGCATATCTACTACACAATAATAGCAATGATACTCCTCTGAAAATGCGCTGAAATTACGAATCGCACCACGATAATTTCCTATTGTAAGGTTTCCTGAGGGCTGAACGCCAGAGAAAACAACCTTTTTATCATTAAACATGGTTTTTATAGCTCCTAAACTTAAAATCATATATATATTATCATAGTTTTTAGCTTTTTTCAATGCTTTTTTCTTTTTTTAATCCATCATAAACTGTTTTTGTTGCAAAGGCTAAAAAAGGAGCTACTATCATTCCACCAAGACCAGCTATCTTAAGTCCAGCATACATTGCAAAAATCGCAATTAAGGGGTGAACATTCATCTGAGAGCTTACAATTCTTGGTTCTATTATTTGTCTAACAATATACACAATAGCAAACAAAACTAAAAGTCCAAGCGCCAGCTTAGTGTTTCCTATTATAAAAGAAACTATTGCCCATGGAATTAAAACCGTTCCTACCCCTAATATTGGAAGCAGGTCCACAAGTGCCACTATTATTGATATAGCAAAGGCATTTTCAACACCTAAAATTAAAAGCCCAGAAAAAACCTCAGCAAAGGTGATAAAAAGAAGCAAAAGATATGAGCGCAAATAGCTTGACAGCACAAATAGCACATCTCTTTTTACTCCTGGGAGGCGTTTTCTAATTGTATTAGGTAGCATTGCGCTTATTTTTGTTGTAATTTTATGATAATCCTTAGAAAAATAAAAAAGTGACAGCAAAATAACAACAACAGTGACTACTATTTCAGGGAGCGAGGCTATAAATGCGCCTACCACTCTTGTAAGTCCTGAGCTTAACTCACTAACTGCGTTTTTCGCCATTTCAAGCGCCACGGAATACACGGTCGTGTCATCACCTATTTCGTTCTTTAAAAATGGAAATTTATCAAAAAGCGCCTCGACAAACGCAAGCGCTCTACTCACATAATTATCGTCCTCACTAAGATGCTGACTAACCAGCTCTATAAGATTCCCTATCTGCTCCAAGATTGCACCTGTTGCCAAGGTTATTACATATATCATGAGGACAAGAATTATGCCTATTACAAAAAGGCTTACAACAGATTTATGCACTCTTGTATGCTTTGATATTTTATCAACAATTGGACGAGATATTACAACTATTATAAACGATATTGCAAAGGGTAATATTATGCCAAGAGCATATTTTAAAAACACATATGCAAGTGCAAGATATGCTATTATGCTGACCCCTATATATGCGCTTTTTTTCAATCTATCCAAATTCATCACCCCTTTAAAAATATATTTAACAAATTTAATCTTTATTAAACAAATTGTTTGACATTAGACTCGCGTTCTGCTACAATGTATATATAAATATTTTTATGAGGTGTTATTATGGTTAGAATAGAAATGGAAAATGGTGGAATTATCGACATTGAGCTTTATGAGGATAAGGCACCTATTACTGTTAAAAATTTTAAAAAGCTTGTTTCTGAGGGCTTTTATAATGGCCTTATTTTCCACAGAGTTATTGCTGGCTTTATGATTCAGGGTGGTGACCCTACTGGCACAGGCTGTGGTGGCTCTAGCGAAAAAATCAAGGGTGAATTTAGAGCTAATGGCGTTGAAAATGACATTTCTCATGTAAGAGGCGTTGTTTCAATGGCTAGAAGTGCGATGCCTAACTCTGCATCATCACAATTCTTTATCATGCATGCTGACGGAAAATTCCTTGATGGTCAATATGCTGCGTTTGGTAAGGTTGTATCTGGCATTGAGGTTGTTGACGAAATTGCATCTGTTAAAACAGGCTTCCAGGACAGACCAGTTATAGATATGAAAATGAAGAGTGTTACTCTTATTGAAGAATAATTTTTGAAATGAAGAAATCAAAAATTCTTGATTTGGTTATTTTCGCAATGCTCGGCTCAATTTTATTTATTTCAAAAATTGTGACCGAGCTTTTGCCTAACATTCACCCTGTGACGATGCTAATAGCTGTTTTTACACTTGTTTACAGGTCTAGAGCGCTTATACCTATTTATGTTTATGTCGCCATTTCTGGAGTGTTTTATGGACTTGCTACCTGGTGGATACCATACCTTTATATATGGACACTTGCTTGGGCGCTATTTATGCTCATTCCAAAAAATGCCTCTATTAAAGCAAAGGGGATTTTAGCATCTATATTTTGTGGATTACACGGTCTTTTCTATGGCATTCTCTATGCACCAGCGCAGGCACTTTTATTCGGGCTTGATTTCAAGGGCATGATTGCATGGATTATTGCTGGCTTCCCGTTTGATCTTTTACATATGCTTGGAAATGTTATTATTTCTCTGCTGGTTGTTCCAATATACAAGGTATTATCTCGCCTTGAGGAAAAAAGAACAATATAAAAAGGACTGCTTTGAGTAACAGTCCTTTTCTTTTTTATCCTATTATGTCTTTCTTTTTAAATTTCCAAGGGGATAGCCTCTCTCCCTTTACTATGTATGCTTCCTTTGCCAAAAGCGCAAGTGGTGTATCGCAATACATATCAGAATAAAATTTATCTATCTCTGCGTCTGGATAAAGCGCGTAAAAGCGTGTTACCTTTTGCTTGCCATGACAATTTTCACCATCAAAAAGTCCAGTTTTATTGTCAACTCTAGTTGCCATCATGCAGCCAACACCAAGCTCTTTACAAATTGGAGCTAGCAAAAACTCAGGAGATGCTGATATTATAACATCAGTTGGCTCCTTCATTTCAAGATACCACTTTTTTATATTCTTTCTTTTCTCTTCCCAAAAATCCAATACTGCATTTTCAATGTCAGGGATTTTTGTA
>JAGALI010000001.1 GCA_017625275.1 Clostridia bacterium | reverse complement strand
GCTAAAATGTCAGGAAGAGGTCTTGGCTTCACTGGTGGAACAGTAGACAAGCTCGAATCAATAAGTGGCTATCGTTCAGAGCTTACAGGTGAGGAATTTTTGGCACAGGCTAAGGCCGTTGGAATTGTAGTAACTGGCCAAAGTGGAAATTTAGTTCCAGCAGATAAAAGGCTGTATGCACTAAGAGATGTAACAGCAACAGTTGATTCAATACCACTTATTGCATCTAGCATAATGTCAAAAAAGCTTGCCTCAGGCGCACACTCTATAGTTCTCGATGTCAAGTGTGGTAGTGGCGCTTTTATGAAGGATGAGAAAACTGCTATTGAGCTTGCCACGGCTATGGTAGAAATAGGAAACAGCTTTTCACGAAATGTAAGGGCGCTTATAACTAATATGAACGCACCTCTTGGTCGTGCAATTGGTAATTCTCTTGAGGTCTATGAGGCGATAGAGACGCTAAAGGGCAACGCAGATGAGGAGCTTACAGAGCTTTGTGTTGAGCTTGCCTCAAATATGCTTTCAATGGCACTTTCAATCTCAACTGATGAGGCAAGAGCACAGGTAAAGGATGCAATCGCATCTGGTAGAGCACTTGAAAAGATGAAGGAATGGGTTGGCGCACAGGGTGGAGATGTGTCTGTAATTGATAATCCGGAGCCATTAAAGGGCGCTAAATTCAAAAAGGAATACAAGGCGAAAAGGGACGGCTATTTGTGCAGAATGAATGCACAAGAAATAGGAGTTGCTTCTATGGTTCTTGGTGCAGGCAGGGCTAAAAAGGACGATAAAATCGACCACTTAGCAGGAATTTATCTTGAGGCAAGGCTTGGTGATTATTTGAAAAAGGGAGATAGAATTGCAACCCTTTATACCTCAAGCGAACAGCTGTTTTGTGAGTGTGAAAGGGCGCTGGATGGTGCAATAGAGCAATCCGATACAGAGCCACAAAAGCTACCAATTATAATAAAAGTAATATAAAAGCAGGCAAAAAACGCCTGCTTTTTCATATATTGTAATGAGGTGATTTTGTGGATAGGAAATTACTTGACGAGTTTAAGGTACTTAAGCCAAATCGACGAATAATTTACTTGAATGATAAAAATAATAGATACGATATTGAATACGCACGCTTCAATCTTGATATATTAAAGACTGAGCTTGAAAAAACGACGCTTGAGTATGAGCTTTTGGACGGCGAAATTATATTATCAGGAGGAATAGAGCTTTTTAAAGAGCTTCTTTTTGACTGCGCAATTTACGGTGCTTTTGACGAGAAAAGGGGTACAATTACTCTAAAGCTATATACCACTGCAACCGATATTATGAGTGTAGCCTGTAGATTGCTTGAAAAGTTTGAAAAATTGCTTGACCAAGAATAGCTTTGGGTGTATAATTTATATATAAATATATAAAAAAGAAATCACGAGGATGAAAAATGTTTAAAACAGAGCTTCATTGCCATTCTAGCGAGGTAAGTGAATGTGCAAGAGTAGACGCAGATACAATAATTGAAAAATATGTTGAGGGAGGCTACTCAACTATTGTTTTGTGCAATCATTTTAATTCTGGCACAAAAAGATATTTGAAATGTGATAGCTGGCAGGAATGGATAGATAAATATGTTGCTGGATATGAAATATTAAAGCAAAAGGCACAGGGTAAGCTTGAAATTTTGCTTGGCATGGAGATTCGCTTTGATTGTAATGTAAACGACTATCTTGTTTATGGCATTACAAGAGAATTTTTGGAAGTCAATGACCAGCTTTTCTCAATGAATCCAGAGGGCTTTTCAAGGCTCGCAAGGGAAAACGGACTCTTGTTTATACAGGCGCATCCGTTCCGTAGCAATATGACAATTGTACCACCACATCTTCTTGATGGAGTTGAGGTCTTTAATGGACACAAGGGTCATGATTCAAGAAATGAAATTGCAGAGGCTTGGGCAGACAAATATAACCTTATAAAGACCTCTGGTACAGACTTTCATTATCAGGATGTCCCAACAAATGCAGGCATTATAACAGATGAAAAAATTACCTCATTGCCTCAGCTTGTTGAAATATTAAGAAATGGCAAATATACCTTAATAAAGGAATAAAAAATAGGCGCGATTGCGCCTGTTTTTTATTTATAGCAGAGGCACCCACCAAAGCAGGAAAAGGTTTTAAATTTGTAGCAGGACTCGCACTCCTCGCATGAAGGGGTATTTACAAGCCTGCAATCAATTTCCTTGAAGAAGAAATTCGACAAATCTCTAATTGATTTAAAGTCTGAAATAGGCACGCGTAAGCTGTCCATTCCAAAGCACCTTGTTGCTGTAAGGTCTGGATATAAATCAATAACTGCAGAGCATACGGAGCGTCGTCCAAGGAATATATCACGCTCAAACGCATTTTCAAAGGGAAGTGACTCTAAAAACGATTTTTCCTCGTCCGTGTAAACACACTCAGGAATAGCATTACAGTCATAGCAGGGGCAAGCGCCAAGCTCGCCAAGGCGTCTATAAAGCTCCAAAAGAGTAGGCTTCATTCGCTTAAAATAAGCAATACTACCCTCGCTCTTATCCTTAGGAATAACAACGCTAACTCGTATGCGCCTAAAGCCAAATTCCTTAACTATCGACAAAAAATCCTCAAAATCCTGATTTTCTCTGTAAACATTAATTCCAAGGTCAACCCTATCTCTTGGCATCAAGGAAAGCGCATTTTTTATGCCCTCCCTCATTTTAAGAAAAGCGCTCTCACCTATGTCAGCCCTAGAATTTACATTAATCAAAAGCTTGAATTTTGGGTGAGCGAGATTTCCTAGGTGCTTGCCCATAAAAATGCCGTTTGTAAACACAGTTACAAGCGAAAAGCGAAAATCTTCTCTTAAAATTTCAAGAATTTTATCTATTTCCTTATGTAGAAACGGCTCACCACCGATAAGCCCCACCCTACCCTCGCTAGCACAAAAGTCGAGCAGAGTGTTAAGGGCATCAATTGAAATATCCCCTTTTTCCATGCCTGTATAATTTTCAGCAAAGCAATAAGGACACTTAAGATTGCATCTATTTAAAAGAGCTATATTAGCCATAAAATCACCTCGATATTCCTATTATACCCTTTAAAAAACAAGGTGTCAATAGTCTGTAACTTTTTTATCTAAGCGCTAAATACTTGACACGCTAACGCGTATGTGATAAAATATTTTTAACAACTAAAAAGGAATTTCAAAATGGAAGAAAACAAAAATATAAACGAATCAAATTCTGCTAAAAGGCTTAAAATGCTTGGTGGGGATGTAAGCGAGGATATTCATCTCGAAAGCGACAAGGAAGTAAAGGGTGACTTTTGGGGGAATGTTTGGTATAGAAATAAGTGGGCTATAATTTTTGGTGCAATCGGACTGTGTATACTTATCGTGCTTTGCTTTTCTCTTTGTGGCAAAAAGGGCACAGATGTTAACATTATGTATGTTGGCCCTGAGTATCTTGTTCATAAGGCTGAGAATATGGCAGATAGTATAGCTAGCGTTGCCGATGATTATAACGAGGACGGAATAGTAAATGTATCATTTCCAACTCTTGTATATCAATCGCCTGAACAGCAGGAGACGCTTAAAAAGGAAAATCCAGAGAAGCTTATATCTGCAAAGGATAATAATGATGCCCTGGGGCAGTTCGAGGCTCAGGTTATGTCTGGCAAGATATGCATCTATCTTATCGACCCATATCTTTATGAGCTTCGTGTCAAACCAGCATGCATAAAGGCTAGTGAGATTTTAGGCTACGAGCCAGAGGCGGAGCTTAAATATGACGATGGTGCGCTTTATTTTAAGAAAACCGAATTTGCAAAATATTTTGACAGCCTTGAGAGTATACCAGATGACACACTAATTTGCGTTATAAAAACCGTTGGAACCGATGGGGAGCTGTTTGAGAATAGCTGTGATACCTATAAGGGAATCATAAATTTTAAATCAAATTAAAAAAGCGCCATAAGGCGCTTTTATTTTTTAGATAATATTGTATTTTTCGACAATATGTGGTAAAATATATTAGGTAGAAAATGAAAGGAGGGTGAAATGAGTAACAACCAGAACCCATTAAATGCAAAAAAGATAGTTTTATTTGTTGTATATAGCCTTATTGCAATTTGCTTATTAGTCACTGTTTTATCATTCAATGACCTTCCTGCGATTTTTGAACAGTTAAGGGCAGTTGATTTTAAATATATATTGCTTGCACTTCTTATGGTGCTTGCTTATCTGGCAACCTATCCGTTATCCCTATGCATTTTAACCAAATCAAGGGGCTGTGAAATCAAAGCCTCGACAACATATACTATTGCGATGACGGAGCACTTTTTTAATGGTATAACTCCTCTTGCAACAGGTGGACAGCCTTTTCAGGCTCATTCATATTCAAGGGCAAGGGTAAAAATCTCCGAGTCAACAGGCTTGCTTCTTGCTAACCTTGTAATTTATATGGGGGTTACAACTGCCTTTTCATTAACAGGTGTGTTCTTTTTAAAGGAGCTGACATCGGGAATTGACAAGTGGTGGATTCCAATAATAATAGTCGGATATTCCTTGAACTTTCTTATGTTTGTTTTGATTTTTTCTTTAGGAAATAGCGAAAAATTACGCGCCCTGCTAGTGAAATTCATTTCGTTCCTATGTAAATTTAGAATTTTTAAATGGCTAAGGCCAAAGAAGGAGAGCATTCAAAATTATTTTGAGCAGGTGCAAAGCGCGTTTCATGACCTTACAAAAAAGAAGGGGGCGCTAGCTCTTGCAATTTTAACTAAGGTAATTTCCTTTACATTCCTTTATTCCTCTAGCTTCTTTATATTGCTTGCCATGAATATACCAGTGACGCCAGCTCAGCTGTTTTTGACAATATCAGGCACATCGTTTGCGCTTACAGCTGTTGGCTTTATTCCAACTCCTGGCGCATCTGGAGGAGTTGAGGGCTCGGCAGGACAGGTATTCAAGTCTATAATAATTTTCATTACTGGTGGCACTCTTGCAGGCGCTTCTGTAATAGCCAATGGAGTTATTCTTATATGGCGTCTTTTGAGATATTATTTTGTAATGCTAATTTAACTTCTTTTCTAT
>JAGALI010000066.1 GCA_017625275.1 Clostridia bacterium | reverse complement strand
CCACCAGTTTGACGGAGTGAAAAAATCATAAATATAACGAAGAGTACAACAAGAATTATCGCAGGAAGGTTTGCTATAATCCAAGGGGTTTCCTTTGCTACTATTGTTTCAATGTCCTCAACAACAAGCCTTGACTCATCTCCAAGCTGATCAAGCGCCTTTTGATAATCGCCGTCAGCTGGTGCGTTTGGCGAGAAGAATTGATAGTAATCGTGGGTGCTAAAGGCGTAAATTTGTGTTTTAAATTCACCCTCTACATCGGTATAAAGCTTTAGGGTTATTTCATAGCTGTTTTCATCGAACACATAGCTGTGAACTAAATTATTCTCAAAGCTTTGAACCAAGTCTCCGTATGTGAACACTTCCTCTTTTTCGTTTTTAGAAAATAGCGATGCAATCGCAAATATGATTATTGCTATTAACAAAACATAAAAGACAAGCGTTATAATACTACTGCTTTTTTTGTTTTTCATCTATTCCTCCTAGTCGTTAGCGTTGGCGTAAACCTCAGGCTTCAAAATGCCAACAAATGGTAATGTACGATATCTTTCAGCGAAGTCAAGTCCATATCCTACAACAAATTCGTCTGGAATTTCTGCACCAACATAATCTGGTGTGAACTCAACCTGTCTTCTTGATGGCTTATCAAGAAGTGTGCAGGTTTTTACACTACTTGCCCCACTGAGCTTCAAATATTCTACAAGATAGGAAAGTGTCCTTCCACTATCTATTATGTCCTCGATTATGATAATATCCGTTTCCTTAAGGTCTGTTCTGTGAAGATCAAGGATTATATTAATTTTACCTGTTGTTTCTGTTCCTGCTCCGTATGAGGAAACCTTCATAAAATCAATTTCTACAGGACGCTTAATTTTTTTTATAAGGTCTGACATAAACACAACACTACCCTTAAGTATTCCCAAGAGCAAGAGCTTTTTTTCTCTATTTGAATAATCTTTGTCAATTTGCTGTGCAATCTTTGTTGTAAGTGCGTCAATTTTTTCCTCTGTCAAAAGAATTTTTGAAATATCGTTTAGCATTTTTAGTTCCTCTCTTTATAAAGCCTTAAAATTATATCATTTCCTAGGGCACCATCTCTTATTGCCACCTCAGGAATAGCTAAAATTCCGTTATCATCGCAAATCAGTGGTATTTTATCCCTTAGATGCGATGGAATTTTCTTTTCACACATAAGCTTTTTTACTTGCTTAGTTACCTTACCATGCTTTATTCTATCGCCATCTTTTCTTGAGCGCGCATAAAGCTTACCATCAACGGCATCAGAGCTTAGCCTAATGATGCAATATGGCTTGTTATCTAAAAGCTCCTCGTTATAGGTAATTATTTCATTTGTCTGCTCTATTTTTGTAACACCCTCGTTAAGAAGTGCATAAAGCGTGACGCTAAAAAGGTCTGTTGTTTTTATAAACTGGAAATATTCGCTTTCACATTTTAGCGAAACACCATTTACAAGATTAATTACTCCACCTGTCTGTGCCCTTGGAATAAAATCAAGGCATGCGCTAATTGATTTGCTGTCAAGGTTTGTTCCTGAAAGCATCTTGAGCACGCGTACCACTATGCTATTATTACAGGACAAAATTGCTTCCTTGTAAATCCTACCGTTTGGACAATTTTGTTTTATAAATTCACCTGCGAGCTCCGAAAGATACCTCTCATCATCTGATACAGAAATTGTTAATCTTTCAATCGCGCCTGTAAGTGATGGATTTAATTTTTCAAGCATTGGTACAATTTCATGTCTTATAAAGTTCCTTGTATAATCTGTATCCGAATTTGTAGAATCGGTAACATAATCTATTCCATTCTTCTCACAATATTCAAGAATTTGTGCACGAGAGGCGTATATAAGTGGACGAATAATTTTGCCATTAACAGGCTTTATTCCACAAAGTCCGTTTGTACCACTGCCTCTTGCAATATTGAAAATCACGCTTTCAGCATTATCATTTGCATTATGTGCTGTAGCAATCGCATCAAAGCCGTGCCCCACACGCTCACTTTCAAAAATACGATAGCGCTCCTTACGTGCTGTTTCCTCTATTCCCTCACCACGAGCCTTAGCAAGCGCTGGAATGTCGATTTTATAGCAAGCGAGCTCAACACCATATTTCTCACACACTTCTCTGCAAAACGCCTCGTCCCTATCCGCCTCTGCCCCTCTTATCATATGATTGACATGAACGCAGATAATGCTCTTTGCCTTCTTTGCAAGGTAATGCAAAAGTGCCGAGGAGTCAGCCCCACCAGAAAAGCCGATTATTACTTTTTCATAGACGCACTGCATTTTATTAATCAAAATGGCGCTTTCGATTTTTCCTTCCACAGCTTTCTTCCTCGTTTTATCTTTTCTTAGTAAAAAATATATTACTATAAAAAATAAGAAAAATCAAGTCTTTATCTATAAAAAAGTGCCGAAAAGACTTTTTTTCATCTTTTCGACACATTATCTTGTATTATTTCACACATCGTACACAAATCTGCATCATATTTGATTATTTTATCAAAAAGCAGTATCCATTCCTCTCTTTTTATGGGCACTTGATATTCCTGACACATTATGACCTTGCCCTTATCATCAACCAAGGTAGCTACAAGTCTTGTGCCATCATCTGTTCTTTCAAGCTTAAAAAATTGCCTGTTATTCTTGAGTAGCTTATTTCTACCTATTTTCAACATTTTCATCACCTCAATTGCATTCTAAAGCAGCATTTTTATGACTTTTGCTTTTTCGTCTAAAATAGCCTTTGCAAAAGGGATTATCCGTTGTTTCTTCGTCTAAATATTCTTGATTTTGAAAAATTTAAAATAATTGTATTTTTTTGTCGATTTTGGCATTATTTTTGTATTGATATAAGCGAGATTTAGGATTAAAATAAAAAATAATACTCACAAAATTAGGGGGATTTTATGGCAAAAAAACCAAAAACGCTAGTCTCGGCAAGGCATGCGTTTAACTACATAAAATTATGCTATTTACTTATCTTGACTGTCGCTATGTATGGTCTTAAGCTTCAGGTATATCCAGAGAGCGATTACGAAATGCTTTTTGCTCTAACAAAAACGAATTTTTTGATTGAATCCGTTGCTTGGGCACTAATTATTTCGATAGCCTTTTCAGTAATTTTACTAAAAAAATTCAAGGAAAATGCAAATTAACAGCTTGGGCAAGGAATCAGAAATTTTTTTGTGCAAAATGTTAATTCGGCACTTTTAATTTTCCTGAATATTCACTTCTTTTTTGAATATTTTTTTGTCAAGTCCTTTTTGGAAAATTTTAAAAATTCTACACCTCATTTTTGGCAAATGTGGAATTTTCGACAGGATTTTTGCACTTTTCCACGAGTTCAATGTGTGGAAAAGTGGATAAAATTTGCTTAAAACGCTTAGTTTTTCACACTTTCCACGGACTTTTCCACGCTTTTCAACTAGCTTCTTGTGGATTTATTCTTATGCTATTAATCGACAAGTGTAAAAAATAAATTTGTGCACTTTTTACAAATTTAGTTAGTACACTAATTAAATTGAAATTAAATATGGGATTAAAAAAATTCGGCATTTTCACCAATCGTGAATAAAGGCGATTGTAAAAATTCATCACCTTTTTGTGTGTCTCAGTCGCGAGACAATTAAAACGCAATTTATTTGCAAAAAAACGAAGGCATACGACCAAAAATCGTATGCCTTTTTTAAATGTGATAGGTTATTTTGAAAGCATTAACCGAAAAATCCGCACCTACTAAGCAAGGTATTAATTTAACTTTTATTTTCTTTCCTTAAATTCCCTTAAAATTTCCTTTGCCACCCAGTCGTTGGTTTTTCCTAGATAATGAATCAAATCCCAGCGGAAAATATTGCAATCCCATG
>JAGALI010000065.1 GCA_017625275.1 Clostridia bacterium | reverse complement strand
GAAACTCCATAATCTATATTGAAAAATGAGAAGCGCTATGCAAATGCTCCTTCGAGCAGAAAAGCCATAAAAAAAGACGGAAGGTAGCTTCCGTCTTTTTTAGTAATTTACAATTATTTGTTTATTAGAGTATAGTCCTTTGTAAGGATTGCATTGTCAACATAGAAGTTAACAAGCTTTGCACCATATGCATAGCAGAAATACATATACACATTTGTGACAACAGCGCTTTGAGAAATCTTGGACGCTCCGTTTTGCATATACTCAACAGGGAACGCAAAGTAGCCCTTCTTTCCCTTCATAGGGGAGCTTTGGTCAGCACCAAAGCAGCCGTCACTGCCGTGTGACATCTCAACCCACTCGCTAGCTCCGTCGGCAAGGTAATAGAATGGAGATGCCGTATCGTGGTCATCGGTTCTGTAAACGTTACCCTTTTCGTCAACCAAGCCGAAGCACGCCTTCCTAAATTCGGAGCCTGTACTAAAGGTCGAAAAGTCCATCCAAACAACGAGATATTTGTTCTCGCCCAGCTTTCCTGCCTTGCTAAGGCTCCATTTTACAGCTGTGTTGTCGAATGTATGATTGCTCTTGAACTCGGTTCTTCCAAGCTCTAACGCGTGGGAGCCATCGACACCCTTGCCCTCTGTGATTTTAGCAATGTGAGATTCGTCTGTTTCTGTGCTTGCATATTTTGTAGAGGTCACCTCAAGGCCGTCGGCAGACTCAAAATCCGAAATAGTTGTGCCGTCAGGAATTACCTCAAAGGAATCCGTGTCGATAATTTGGCGCTCAATAATATATTGTACATGTGTTTTTACATCAAGTGGCGTGCTACTGTTTATTGTAAATACGCGTCCGCCCTGCTGATTTACATCGTAATAGGTGTTTGTGCCTACATTTGGAGAGGCGCACAGCTTAATTCCACAGGTCTCAAGCATATAGTCGTTTTTGTGGTCGTGACCTGTAACAACAGCCCTAACGTCACCACGCGCAACAAGAGCATTAAAAAGCCCAGAGTTTACAAGGGAGGCGCAAATGCTTTCCTGTAATGAGCCATCCCAGCTGGTTATGCTGTTGCGATTTTGCCAAGCATAGTAATTCTCCTGTAGAGGAATATGAAACGCCATAATAGAATTAAGCTTCTTTCCAAAATAGCTTTCAAGCAAGAGGGATGAATTGTAATACCAGCTTATTTGGTCAGGCTTTATGTAATCGTAGTTTGAACCTGGATAGCCCTCATATGGATTTTGAGTAGGCAAAAGATTTGTCTTGTCTGAGTTGCTTATATAGTTACCAGAGTCAAGACACCAAACAAGGAAGCCAACCTCATCACTGTTATGCTTATAGACAGGAAGCACATAGTTTCCAATACCAAAAAGCTCCGCATCGCCCCATTTGGACACGCAATAATCGTAGGACTCAAAGATTGGTTGCATTACGACCTTAGACATACCACCCTCGTGGTCATGATTTCCATACACATGACACCAAGGGATTTGCTTTTCCTCGATGTATCCAACCATAGAGGAAATCGCAGCGCGAAGAGAGGTCTCGTTTCCACAGATTGTGTTGTCACCCGTAAAGATAACTAGCTGTGGGTTTTCTCTGTCTACAAGAGTCTTGATGTTTGTCTGAACAACCTCAGGTAAAGCACCACCTGCGTGCACATCGGCAAGCACCAGCACCTTAAAATTTCCATTTGCATCAAAGGACAATTTCTTTTTAGAGGTTAAAAGCGCATCAACGCTAGACTTTAGGTCTGTGCCCTCCTCCACAGGAGGCTCTTCCACAGGAGGCTTCTCGTTAGGCTTTTCGCTTGACGAGGGCTCCTGCGAGCTTTGAGTGATAGTAGAGCTTGAATAGCTAGGCTCCTCCTCCTTATCACAGCCCACAAGGAACACATTTAAAAGCATAAGAAGAACAAGCGCTATTGCCAAAAGTGATTTTTTTACTCTCATAAATTTCTCCTTAAATTTACTTGTTATCTTTATTTTAGCATATATATTAGACTAATTCAATTGATTTTTGAAAATAGTCAAGGAAAAAAGGAGCACACAGGCGCTCCTTATTATTGCTTGATTTCTTTTTCACAGCTTTTACAAATGGGTATTTTTGAGCCTGACAGAATGCCACCACCACACAGGCGACAGCACGCTGACTCTGGCGTTAAAATTATACTTCCGTTTCTTAATTCAACAAAAAGGGAAGCGCCATCATACAAGCTTAATTCCTTGCGAATGGACATAGGAACCACAATTCTTCCTAGGTTATCTATTTTCCTTTTTATATAAGCCTCCTATCTCATGTATACATTATATCATGTACAAATCTATGCGTCAATGCATTTTTTATATTATAATTGGTACATTACATAATGTAGAGGTTATATAATGAGGCTTAGAATTTTGGAAATTTTGAAGGAAAAGAACAAGACCAAGTATTGGCTATATATTCAGCTTGGCTT
>JAGALI010000007.1 GCA_017625275.1 Clostridia bacterium | reverse complement strand
GGGCATCAACCTTTGGACCATTTTCTTCCTCGTCATCTCCACCACAGGAAGCGAGCATTGTAAGGCTGACAGCAAGTGCGAGCATAAGTGCAATAATCTTTTTCATTATAGTTCTCCTTAATAGTTTAAAGCTTATATATAAATTTATTTTACAACATTTTAATTATTTTGTCAAGAGAATGTTGTAAATTCCTTGCTTATATGGCCTTTTTGTGGTAAATATACATATATTATTTCTTTTGAGGTGATTTTATGAAGGAGCTTTTTTCAAGGCTTGTTGGCACACTAAAAAGCAAGGGGCTTACGCTTTCCTGTGCCGAGTCCTGCACTGGTGGGCTTATTGCCAAGTGCATTACCGATATTTCGGGCGCGTCAAGCGTGTTTTTTGGCGGTGTTGTTTCGTACGCTAACGAGGTTAAGCAAAATGTGCTTGGCGTTGAAAAAGAGGCTCTTTTAGCGTTTGGTGCAGTGTCAGCTCCTGTTGCCGAGCAAATGGCGCGCGGAGTATGCTCCGTATGTCATACGGATATAGGAATTAGCACAACGGGAATTGCTGGTCCTGATGGTGGAACCTTAGAAAAGCCTGTTGGAACTGTTTTTATTGGAATTTGTATCAAGAACGAATGCTTTACTGAGCGACTTTGTATAAGCCCTGCCCTCTCGCGCGATGAAATCAGGCACGAGGCTGTTTTTCAGCTTGTCCAAATTCTGCTTGATAAAATTAGTTAAAGGTATTGATTTTATTATATTATTATGTTAAAATAACTCTGGAAATTTTATCCTTAACAGGGGGATTCAAGAATGGAAAAGAAAAAGTTTAGAAAAATTGGTATTCTTTCATCTGGTGGCGATGCACCTGGTATGAGCGCTGTTATTAAAAGCGTTACCTGCTCTGCCATTGCTCGTGGTGTTGAGGTTGTTGGTATTATCGGTGGCTATGCTGGTCTTATCAATGAGGATATTCGCCCTCTCAGCATTATGGATGTTAGTGGCATTATCGCTCAGGGTGGTACTTATCTCAAGTCCGCTCGTTGCAATGAGTTTAAATATGAGGAGGGTATGCAAAAGGCTATTGCTACCTGTAAAAAGTTTGATATTGATGGTATCGTTGCTATCGGTGGTGACGGCACATTCAGAGGCGCTACCGACCTTAGCATAAGGGGTGTTCCTTGTATCGGTATCCCTGGCACTATTGATAACGACATTACTGCTACCGACTATACTATCGGCTATGATACTGCCATGAACACTATCGTTCGCATTGGCGACCAGCTTCGTGATACCTCAGAGTCACACGCGCGTTGCTGTGTTATGGAGGTAATGGGTAGAGACGCTGGCTATATCGCTATTGAGACTGGTATTGCTCTTAACGCTGTTGGTGTTGCTCTTATTGAAACTCCATTTGACAAGGAAGCTCTTTTTGAGAAAATAATTAAAATGCGTGAGCTTGGTCAGCGTAGCTTTATGGTTATCGTTGCTGAGGGTCTTGGCACTGAGTTTGGCGAAGCGCTTACTAAGGAAATCGAGGAAAGAACTGGTGTTGAGTCAAGATTTGTTCGTCCTGCTCACATTGTTCGTGGTGGTACTCCTACCCTTCGTGACCGTTCGCTTGCTGGAGTCATGGGTGACAAGGCTGTTGACCTTCTTTTGAATGGCGTTAGTGATGTTGTTATCTGCTCCAGAAAGAACCAGATTGTTGCTACTGATATTAAGTATGCGCTTATCGTTGACAGAATGTTCAAGAACAAGCTTAAGGATGGAGATCTTGATGCGTTTAGCGCTGAGGAGCTTGAGTCCATGAAGGCACTTTGTGAGGAGCGTCGTGCTTATTTCAACGATATGTACGACATCATGAAAACTATCGGTTGCTAATAAATCACATATTGAATAACAAAAAGGAACGGATTTCCGTTCCTTTTTATTTTTAAACATTAATTATGAAAAGAATTTCTTTCTAAGCACAAACCAGTATAGACAGAAGCCTCCTCCACCAAGGACTGCTACAGAGCCGAGCACAATAGCAACGATAGCGCCTGTTGGCATTCCACCCTCTGCTGGAATTGCTTGTGTTTCATCAAAATTACATACGGTACAGTAGCGAGTACTTACTCCGTCCTCTTTCTTTGTTGGCTCCGTTGTTGTCATCCAAACACTAAAGCTGTGCTGAGTTGTTCTGGTTGCGCCACAGCTATTACAATCGCCATCGCAGGCATTGTCGTATTTGTGCGCGCCAACCTCTCTTGTTATTCCACAGGTGTTACAGTCTGTGTCACAGTCGTTATCGTATCCGTGA
Source organism: Clostridia bacterium (assembly GCA_017625275.1). Lineage (GTDB taxonomy): Bacteria > Bacillota > Clostridia > Oscillospirales > CAG-272 > RGIG2000. Next base: position 6,989 of record JAGALI010000007.1, on the reverse strand, counting down.
CCTGCAACCTCTCTTGCTGTCTTGCACACATTACAGTCTACATCGCAATCGTTATCATATTTATGTGGGTTTGGGGTTCTTGTAAAGCCACATTTTTCGACATCGCACACTGTATCACAGTCGTTTGTCCACTGGTGATTAACCACCGGTGGAGTCCTCTCAAAGCCACAGCCCTCCGTGTCGCATACGGCATCACAGTCGCTTGTGTATTTATGGTTTATTTTTCTTGTCATTCCACAGCCTTCATTAGAGCACTGTGTTGCGCAATCGTGTGCCCATACATGAAGCGTCTTTGCATCTTTTGTGGTTTGATTACAAAGGTCACATATTGCATCGCAAGCATATGAATACTTATGAGGTGCTACTCTTCCTTCGCCACATGCGTTACAGCTCTCGTCACATTCAACCAAGGTTGCATCTATAAGCACATTATCCTTATTGTACACAGGACCATAGGTGTGCGCTACCAAGGATTCTCTACTTCCTGTACAGTTAGCTATATCACAGCTCGAATCACAATCAGAGGAATACTTATGTGGCTTTTGCTCTACATTACAATATGTACAGGTGGTAAGACAGGGGTCTGTATTGTGGTCTCCACTCCACGAGTGAAGAGGCACCCTTAGCTCCTCCGCCCCACATTTTGTACATGCGGTTGCACAGAAAACTGTTGCAAAGGTGTGCTTAGCTGTTGAAGCCTTAGCCTCTCCACAATCTGCACAAACCAACGCGCATGGCGCATCGTCTGGTGCCCTGTGTGGTGCAACTCTTGTTCCTGTACAGCCAGCAGCCTCACAGGTTGTATCGCAGGCATTTGCGAACACATGCTCAGGCTCCTTAGCCTGTGAGCAGGTGGTGCAGGTGGTAGCACAAGGGTCTGTGTTTGTGTGTCCTGTTGCAGGAATTATGCTTGTTTTAGTTTCACCACATTCACATGTTAATGGTGCAATGCCTGTTTCGGTACAGGTTGGCGCCTTTGTTGGAGTGCCTATTTGCCAATTATGATTATCCTTTGTAAAGGTTTCCATTTCCCAAAAGATATTGCCATTATTCCATTGACATGCCTGAGAAATCTCAATTTTATAAACAGCGCTTGAAACAGCAGAGGTGTCAATTACAACCTCACGCTTAGATTCTGTATTATAGCTTTGGGTGAAAACATTAACATCACCTGTGGCTGTTTTTTCAAACATTTTTACAGTAAATGGAAAGTCTTTTCCCATACCAGAGTTTTGGTTTGAAAGATTTCCGTCCTCAGAAACACGGCCTGTGCTTATAAAGGTGAAAACTATCTTAGAAAATTTATAGGACTGTGGGTATGTAACTGTCATAGTTACGCTTCCTTCGCTATGTGAGGTGCCAACGCCTGTCGTTTTATCTCCATCAATAAGATTTCCTACATGGTCTTTATTCACCCAGCAGTTAGAGCTCGATGTGGCTGTTGCCTCTAATGCTACATTTCTCTCTGTGGCGTCACAGCCACTGCCCTCTCCAGCGAATATGGTAAGAGTACAAAGAGAAAGAGCCATTGCGAGTACAATTAAAAGTGTGCACGCTTTTATTACTTTTTTCATAGCTATCTCCTTACGGGATTTCGCCCCCGTGAGCGTTAATGTTTATATTATAATTATATCATAGTGGCTCACTTTTGTCAACGACAACGAAAAAAGGAATTCGCGTACGAATTCCTTTTAATCATTTTAACCTAAAAATTTCTTTTTAAGCACGAACCACCAGAGACAGAAGCCTCCTCCACCAGCGACAGATACTGAGCCTACTACAATGGCTACAACAGCGCCTGTTGACATTCCACCCTCTGCTGGAATTGCTTGTGTTTCATCAAAATTACATACGGTACAGTAGCGAGTACTTACTCCGTCTTCTTTCTTTGTTGGCTCCGTTGTTGTCATCCAAACGCTGAAGCTGTGCTGAGTTGTTCTGGTTGCGCCACAGCTATTACAATCGCCATCGCAGGCATTGTCATATTTGTGGTCTTGAACCTCTCTTGTTATTCCACAGGTGTTACAGTCTGCGTCACAGTCGTTATCATATCCGTGGCCTGCAACCTCTCTTGCTGTCTTGCACACATTACAGTCTACATCACAATCGTTATCATATTTATGTGGGTTTGGAGTTCTTGTAAAGCCACATTTTTCGACATCGCACACTGTATCACAGTCGTTTGTATATTTATGTCCCTCTACTGTTCTTGTAAATCCACAGCCCTCCGTGTCGCATACGGCATCACAGTCGCTTGTGTATACATGAGGCACCTTTCTATCTGGCATTATACAGCCTACATTTCCACAGCTTGTGTCACACACGCTATCATACAAGTGTAGGGCTCTTACATCACGCGTTGGATTTTCACACTTTACATTGCCACACAATGGGTCGCATGCATAGTCAAAGAAGTGAGTTATCTCTCTTGTCTCGCCACACTCATTACACTCCCCGTCGCAATCATGGTCGTAGGTGTGAGCCGTAAGTGTTGTTCTTTTTTGTCCACAATCGCTACAAATCTCGCTACAATCCTTTTTGTAGTTATGAGCTGCAGCTACTGTAGCCTTACAATCGTTACATTCAGAGTCGCAACCACTCTCTAAAATATGCCAAATCTCAGGAATAGTGCTATAGTCATCTCTTCCTCCGTATCTAGGGGTTTGGCAAAGATTACACTTAGTGTCGCAATTGTTATCGTATTCGTGCTTTAAGCATATATCTGGATTGTTATAACCACAACCTATACATTTTGTTGGCGATTGTGCAGTAAAGGTGTGTGCACGCTCAGCTGGCCAACCACCGCCGCAATGCGCACATGTATTGTCACCACAGCTATCAAATTCGTGTGCAAACCAAGTGGTCTCGTTACATTTCTTTGCACATTCTCTGCTACAAGGCTTATCTGTTCTTCTTACGTGAGGATTTTGTGGATATGCATTTTCCAAGCCACATTCTGCGCATTGTCTAGATGAGCAAGGATTTATGGTTGTATTATTTGCCACTGCCCAAGCACCCGTTGTCGCACCAGGAGTGTGGCGAGCAGCAACTGTATTAGGCTTTTCACACTCTATACAGGTTGAGGAGCAGGGGTCATTAGGATTTGCCACATGCTTCGCATAGTTATATGGCTTATATTTACCAGTAGTATAAACATTAGGTATATCATACGCGTTAGGAACCTTATCCTCTCCACAGATCACACAGGTATTGCTACATGGCTTTGAAAGGTCAGCAACATGCGCAGACGCAGTAAACACTCCCGACTGATTACATTTAATACATGTATCAGAGCACGGACTGCTACGAACATGATACACTTCTTCAATTCTACGATAAAGAGCCTTGTTACAGCCATCATTGCCACAGGTAACTTGGCATATATCCTTATGGCCAGTTGGGCAAATTATTCCCTTTTCAACTGCTTGACATTTTGTGCACTGTACTGTGCTTTGTCCTTCAGTAATGCATGTAGCAGCCTTTTTTACACCTGTTTGAACCCAAGTGTGTGTTTCTCTGGTGTAAGCCTCTACCTCCCAAATTCCTTGGGCTACTTGAACATTATTAAAGTAAATGTAAATTTGGTTTACTGGGTCAACGCTTGAATCAAGAGTGATTTCAATATTTTCTGTTCCCGCTTGATATTTTTGGTAGAATACATAAGAGCCACTTTCGCCATATAGAAACACTTCTATATTTTGTCCGTTTGTTCTATCCTTCCAGTTTTCCCATGCTTTAATTGTGCTTTGAGCGCGTCCATGTCCGTATGGCTGAATCACAACCTTTTCTAGCTTATAAGGGCCATCAAATGTGATTCTCAAGCCATATGCCCTATTATGATTTGTATCAACAGGGCAGTTTGTCATAGGGTCTCCGTCGATTGCGTTTTTATAGTGGTCAGAAACCTCCCAGTGAACGTCGTCGTTAGATGTACCATGACCAATGTCGCCACTTGCAGTTGCCTGTCCTGCAATGTTTACCAACTCACCCTCGCAGGTGCTTGCAAAAGCACAAACGGCAAGGATAGAAAAGGCAAGCATTAAAGTAACTAGCAGTATGCAAATTTTAATTACTTTTTTCATAATTTCTCCTTGTTTTTGCCAATCAAGGCTATATAATTTATCTAGTATTAGTATATCATGATTGAAAGGTGATTGTCAATATATACAGTAGCCAAAAGTAAGCTGGCTAAATTGTTTATAATCCACAGGTTGTTTTATTAAAGGGTGACCTAAAATCAGGTCACCCTTCTATTATTCTTCAGCTTCCTCGCCATCAGTCTCGGCTTCATCATTTGAATTGCCAATTTCCTCATAGCCGATTCCTATTCCAATTCCTGCAAACGCAGAGGTGTCCGCAGTATTTTCGCTATCGTCATACATTGAGCCACCGAATGCAAGTGGAAGCTCCTCCTCTTCCTCGTCTGCCTCTTCAGCCTCGCGAGCGAGTCTTTCTTCCTCTTCCTTTCTCTTCATGTACTCAGCAAGCTTTCTCTTCTTTTCCTCTTTCTTTCTCTTGATTACAAGAGAGTATACAGCAATCATTGCGCACGCACCTACAACTACTACAGATGCTACTACTGCTATGATTATTGGAAGATTGCTCTTTGATTCTAGCTTAGGAATTAGCTGTGTTTCCGATTTTCCACAATGCTCACAGGTTACTGTCTGTACTCCATCACGCTTCTCCGTTGCCTTAACTGTCACCTTTGGCTCTCCATAAACATGCTTCGATGGAACTCTTGATGAACCGCATCTATTACAGCTTGCGTCACAAGCGTTGTCATATTCGTGGTCAACATCTCTGTTTTTCGTATTACATTCATTACATGTGGAATCACAATCGTTATCGTAAATACAAGGCTGTGGGGTTCTTCTAAAGCCACAGTTTCTGTTACAGGTTGGGTCACAGTTATTTGAAAACTTATGTTCAATCGTTGTCTCTCTTACACCACCACAAAGCTGACAATCAGGGTCACAATCTGCGCCGTTAGAGTATGTATGAGCAGGTGTGTTATCACGCTTTGCGTTACATATATCGCAATATTCGTCACAGGTTGCATCGTTTGTATACTTATGAGGCTCTGTCTCTCTTATAGTATGACAAACATTACATTGGACATCGCAGGCGTTATCATAGGTGTGCTCAAGCTCTACCGTTCTTTCCTCAAGACAAATATCACAAATTCTGTCACAGCCATCAACTCCACCTGTATATGTGTGTGCCTTTGTAGTAGTTCTTGGTGCTTCACCACATTTTTCACAAACTGTAGCACAGCTCAAGATAGAGTCCTTATCACCACGATATGTATGTGGCTCTACTGCTCTTGTATAGTTACAAATATTACATCTTTTATCACATGGATGGTCATAAACGTGCTCTCCAACATCTACTCTCTTTGAGCAAACGGAGCAAACCTTATAGTGTCCACCCTCCATGCCGATTGTGGCATCGTGCTTATAATCAGAAGCGTTGTGTCCTTTTGCATCAATATCCAAGGTTGCTTCTGCGCCACAGCTACATTTGAATACGCCCTTTCCTTTTTCCTCACAGGTTGGCTGTAGGGTTATGGATTGTGGGTCTCCCCATGCATGGTTTCCTTTATACTGAAACGCCTCAACCTCCCAAAGTGGGTGATTAATCTCAGAATTACAATGAACCTGTATTTCTATTTCCTTTACACTAGCTTCAAATGTAGAAAGGTCAATTTTGATTTCGGTATCACTATTACTTTTGTAGTTCACAACCTTAGGGTTTCCGTCATCTGGATAAATATAAACATCTACATCTGCGCCAATTTGTATTTTTCCGTAGAGATTGCCTGATGCAGTCGCCTCTCCTGAAGCGCCTCTTATGGTTATAACCACCTCATCGAGCTGTACTGGCGAAGCAAAGCTGAAGGTGATTGGAAGTATTGTTTCCTTTCCTGAGGACTCTACACCGCTACTCTTATTTCCGTCAATAAGCGCATCAAGATTATTTCTTACATTTTCATCATCTGTTTCAGCAGATAGCTCTGCATTAGTTATGATATTTACCTTCTGTCTCTGACATTGAGGCGTTTCTGCAACAACCGACACTGCCAAAAGCACGCAAAGCATTAATATAATAAACGCAGTAGTAATTAGCTTTTTCATATATATCTCCTGTTTGATTATATATTATATATATTATTTTAGCATACCATTTTAAATTTGTCAACAATATACAAGGAATATAAAGTCGTATCATTTATTTTTTGCCACAATAAACAAAAAAAGACAGGGATTTTACTCGCCTGTCTTTCTTTATTTGTGTAATTAGTCTACAAGCTTAATAAGAGCCATTTCAGCCGCGTCACCACGTCTTGGTCCTAGCTTATAAACCTGTGTATATCCACCGTTACGACTTGCATACTTTGGTGCAATCTCGTCAAAGAGCTTCTTTACTACATCTTCCTTTGTGATGTAGCCAAGAGCCTCACGGCGGGAAGCAAGAGTATTTGTCTTGCCGAGAGTAATCATTTTGTCGGCTACTGCGCTAAGCTCCTTTGCTCTTGCGTAGGTTGTTTCAATCTTACCATTCTCAAGAAGCAAGGTAACCATTCCACGAAGCATAGCAATTCTATGAGCAGTTGGTCTGCCGAGTTTTCTGTTTCCTGCCATCGATTTATCCTCCTTTGCAGAGTGTTATCTGTCTATTTTTTGTTGGAAGGGATTATTCCTCTTCCTTTCTAAGTTCGAGTCCTAGGGATGCGAGCTTAGCAATTACTTCCTCGAGTGATTTCTTACCGAGGTTCTTAACCTTTATCATATCCTCTTCAGTACGATTGATAAGGTCCTCTACATTGTCAATGCCCGCGCGCTTCAAGCAGTTGAAGCTTCTTACAGACAAGTCAAGCTCCTCAATGGTCATCTCAAGTACCTTTTCCTTGATGGTCTCTTGTCTTTCAACCATTGTTTCTGTTCCTCTTGCTTCGTCAGAAAGCTCTACGAGCAAGGTGAAATGAT
>JAGALI010000064.1 GCA_017625275.1 Clostridia bacterium | reverse complement strand
GGGTGAATATTTGCTTCCTTCTGTTATTGGAGAGCTTGTTGAGAGTGGCAAGGCTTCAGTAAAGGTTCTTCATACTAACGATAAGTGGTTTGGAGTAACATACGGAGAAGATAAGTACGCTGTAAAAGAAGAATTTATTAAGCTTCAACAAAACGGCACATACGGCAAAACACTTTATTAATAATAAAAACCGACCGAATTTCGGTCGGTTTTTAAATTTTATAATTCAAAAATTTTGAATATCGCAATTATTTTAGTACAGAATATAATTAAGAGGTGATAATATGAAAATTGATACAATAAATTTGTTAAAGGAATGCAATTCTGGTATTAAAATGGGCGTTTCCTCAATTGATAGGGTTATGCCATATGTAAAAAGCGAGAAGCTAAAAAAGGCGCTCAATGCATGTAAGGATGAGCATGCAACACTAGGAGATGAATCTCATAAGCTTATTTTGAAATATGGTGCCGATACCAAAGAGCCTCATCCTGTTGCAAGAATGATGGGCGATATGAAAATTCGTAGCAAGATGATGATGATGAATAGAACTGACAAAACAGTAGCAGATTTAATGACTGATGGTTGTAATATGGGTGTTAAGTCCTTGTCGAAATATCTAAACGAGTATAAAAGAGCAGATGGCGAGGTAAAAAATCTTGTAAATCGAGTAATAAGCGTTGAACAGAGTCTTACTGAGCAAATGCGCGCATATCTTTAAGGAACGAGTTAAATCGTTCCTTTTTTATTGACTTTTAAGACATTTGGTGATATAATAAAAGTACCTTAAACAATAATAATGTGATTGTATTAAGGCGTTTAATATATGGAGGTAACATTATGAGTTCTAGAGCAGAGCTTCGTGCAAGGGCACGAGAAACACTTGGTGGAGGCATTTTTAAAAATCCATGGTTGGCAATTCTTCTTTTATTTTTGGTGGTTGGGGCACTTTTAAGCTTCGCTGGATCATTTGTTGTTTTGCCAATTATTATTATGGGACCTGTTTATATAGGAGCATTCACTTATTTAATAAAATATGTTCGTAAGGAAAACGAGTTAAGCAATCTTAATCCGGTGCTTGAAGGCTTTACTAAAGATGTAGCTGGAAACATAATTTTAGGTGTATTACATACATTGTTTATATTTCTTTGGTCTCTTTTGCTTTTTATTCCAGGTATCATTAAGTCCTATTCATACGCAATGGCTTACTATATTAAAATAGATAATCCTAATTTAAGCGCAAATGATGCAATAACAGAGAGCCGTAAAATGATGAACGGACATAAGGCAAGACTATTCTTGCTTGACCTTTCCTTTATTGGCTGGATTATCGTTGGTATTCTTGCCCTCGGAATAGGTGTATTGTGGGTAGAGGCTTATATGCAAACAACTCGCGTACATTTTTATGAGGAGCTTAAGGCTAAGGCTGTAGCTGCAGCGGAGCAGCCTGCAACAGAAGAATAAACAAAAAGTCGCTCGTTTGAGCGACTTTTTTATTTATAAAATTTCAAAATCAAATTAATAGGTAAAAGCTTCGATGCCAAGTGGACAAGCTTCATAGAAATTGTAGGACAATAAATTCGCTTGTTCTTCTTTGATGCTTTTATAGCCCCACAGGCAACCTTTTTGGCACCGATTAGGTGCTTCTTCTTGTATTCCGCAACGTTTTCGAGATTTGCAAAAAAATCGGTGTCTACAGGTCCTGGACAAACGGCAGTTACGGATATTTTCCTTTTTGCAAGTTCACGACCAATAGCGCGCGAAAAATGGATTACATATGTTTTAGAGGCGGAGTATGTTGCAAAATATGGTTGAGGCAAAAAGCCAGCACCAGACGCTATATGAATGATTTTTGAGCCCTCTTTCATAAAGCTAGTTGCGATTTTAGTGAGCGTAGAAAGCGACGAACAGTTTACAATCACAGTATTTTCAATATTTTCCAAGGAAATATCATCAATAGAGCCATTATAGCCAATCCCAGCAGAGCACACAAGATATTTTATGCATGGAGATTGGTTAGAAAGGGCAAGACAAATTTCATTATAGGGAGATTTTTCACAAAGATCGGTATAAAAAAATCTAGTGCTTGTTTTAAATTCATAAGAGGGTGTATTTTTGCCACAAATTAACCAAAGCTCATCAAGGCCCTCTCCATCAAGTAATTTTGCAATTTCAAGCCCTATACCACGCGAAGCCCCATTTATAACTGCAATGTTCATAAAATGCCCCCTTAAAGTCCTTATAAATACATTTTATCATTAAAAAGTAACTTGGTCAAGTTATTTTTCTTGCTTTTCTGTTCAATATATGATAAAATATATTTGATTTTAAATTAAGGAGAAAATAATGGAAGAATTAATGCAAAACGAAAGCAACATAAAAGATTATATTCTTGCAGATGAGAAGCTTTTGTGGCGAGGTGAGCCTACTAAAAAAATCAGGCTATTGCCGGCAGAAAAATTTAATGTCGCCTTTGGTATAGCGTGGACTGCATTTTCTGTTTTTTGGATGTCACTTGCGTATTCAATTGTTAATCAAACCGAGCAGGGTTTTTCCTTTATTAAAATTTTTCCGGCATTTGGCTTGCCATTCTTTATAATTGGCATTTATTTTATGCTAATAATGCCTATAAGAATTATTATATCTCGCAGGAGAATAGAATATGCTCTTACTGATAAGCGTGCGCTGATACTTTATGTTGGAAAAAGAGAGAAACTGAGCGCTTATAAATATACAGAAATACAAAATCTTAATTTTGGATGTGACGAATTAGGCAATGGATATGTTACATTTATAAGTGCCGGTAATAAAAGCCTTTCAACCGGTACCAGAGTAAAAGCACATGCAAAAAAGGTTTGTGGCTTTTATCATGTTTCAGAGGTTAAAAAGCTATATAAAATACTTTGTGCACAGATTGGAGAAACAGCAGAATGAAATGCGTACATTTAGATTTTCATACAAGTCCTGACATTGATAATATTGGATGTCAGTTTAACAAAGCTGAATTTACTAAAACTATAAAGGATGCGAAGGTTGATTTAATAACAGTATTCGCAAAATGCCATCATGGATACTCTTATTATCCTACAAAGCTTGGAGCGGTAAATCCTGGATTGAAATTCAATCTTTTAAAAGAGCAGATTGAGGCTGTTCATGACGCAGGCGCAAAAGCGCCTATCTATATAACTATGGGATGGAGTAAAAAGGACGCAGATGAGCATCCAGAGTGGCATCATATAGATTTTTGGACTAAAAAGCCTTTGATTTATGGTTATAATGGCGGTAAGCTTAATGAATCCGATGACACACCACTTAGTGATTGCTCTTGGATTACTCTTTGCCCAGTTGGTGGATATAAAAAGTACCTTGAGGATATTACTAGAGAGGTATGTGAGCAATTTGATGTTTCAGACGGAATTTTCTATGATATTTGCTTTATGAGAGACGCTTGCTCCTGTGACGCATGTAAGGAAGGCATGAAGGCACAAGGCCTCGATCCAGAAAGCTATGATGATGCAAAAAAATATTATAGAGAAAAGCGAATAGAGCTTATGAAGGACTTGACAGGTATAGTTCACGAGTATGCACCTAATGCAACTGTTTTTTATAATGGTGGTGCAGATATGAATCGTCCCGAGTATCATCCTTATCAAACGCACTATGAGCTTGAGGATTTGCCAACTGCATGGGGTGGATATGATTTTATGCCACTTAGAGCAAAGTATTTTGAAAAATACGGCAAGATTTTCCTAGGAATGACAGGAAAATTCCATCATTCATGGGGAGAATTTGGTGGATTTAAAAACAAAGAGGCACTTAGATATGAATGTGCAGATATGCTAAGCGTTGGTGCTTCCATATCCGTTGGTGATCATTTGCATCCATATGGTAAGCTAGATGAAAGCACATATAAAATTATAGGTCACGCCTTTGATTATGTTTCAAAAATCGAAAAATATACCGAAAACACTGAAGCGTATACCGATATTGCTCTTTGGATGAGTCATACCGATTCTGCAGATGTTGGATGCTCTAAAATATTACAAATTATGCAGATTGAATTTGATGTAATAGAAGACGGAAGCAATCTTGGAAAATATAACTGTGTAGTCCTTCCAGACAGAGTTAAATTCACAGAAACTGACAAAAAACAGCTTCTTGAATTTATCAAAAAGGGTGGAAATATAGTGGCAAGCGCAGAAAGCATTTTTGCTGAGCTTGGTATAATATTAAAAGGGCCATCAGGCTCAGATAATGATTTTATTTCTTGCGAGCTTGAGGAGCTGACAACACCATTTTTAAGCT
>JAGALI010000063.1 GCA_017625275.1 Clostridia bacterium | reverse complement strand
TACATATTTGTAAAGCTTTTCATATAACGGATGACAAATATAAGCAATAACAAATCCATATATAAATGCTGAAATAGCACCGAAGAAACCTCTAATAGCAGCATTTATTTTACCGAGGTTAATGAAAGCGAAAATAAGCGCAATCAAAAGAGCCACGACTACAAATGCATATAGAGCGATTGTAAAATATTTGTCGTTCTTTTTAAAGTTTTTGAACATCGGCGCACTCCATAAAAAATATTTTTCAATAATATTTTATACTATTTTAAAAAACAAGTCAATAGAAAAAAATATTTTTCACAATAAATTTCCTTAATTTTCACTTTAAAATGATAAAGTACACATTTATAATGGAAAAAGAAATAAAAATCGGGCGATTTCGCCCGATTTTGTTATTAATTACCATTTGTGCTATAGTTAGGAGCTTCTTTAGTAATATTTATATCATGAGGATGTGATTCGCGAAGACCAGCGCCAGAAATTTTAATAAACTGACCCTTAACCTTAAGCTCCTCAATTGTTTGGCTACCACAATAGCCCATACCAGCACGGAGACCACCCATGAGCTGATAAACAGTATCAGCAAGAGGTCCCTTGTAAGGAACACGTCCTTCAACTCCCTCAGGAACAAGCTTCTTGTTACCCTCTTGGAAATATCTATCCTTAGAGCCCTTTTCCATAGAAGCAAGAGAGCCCATGCCGCGATATACCTTGAATTGACGTCCTTGATAAATTTCGCTATCTCCAGGGCTTTCCTCACAGCCAGCCAATAGAGAACCAACCATGATTACGTTAGCACCAGCAGCGATAGCCTTGGTTATATCACCACTATATTTGATGCCACCATCAGCGATTACAGGAATACCATATTCCTTAGCCACAGAATAAGCATCAAAAATTGCTGTGATTTGAGGAACACCGATACCAGCAACGATACGAGTTGTACAAATAGAACCAGGACCAATACCAACCTTGATAGCATCAGCACCAGCCTCAATAAGGTCGCGTGCAGCATCAGCAGTAGCAATATTTCCTGCAATAATTTGCGCGTCAGGATATGCATTCTTGATTTTCTTTAGGCAATCAACAATGTTCTTAGAATGACCATGAGCAGAGTCACGCACAAGGAAGTCTGCACCAACAGCTAAGAGAGCGCCAGCACGCTCAATTACATTATCAGTAACACCGATAGCAGCACCACAGAGAAGTCTGCCAAATTCATCACGAGCAGTGTTAGGATACTTTGTAGCCTTTTCGATATCCTTAGTTGTAATAAGACCTCTTAGCTCACCATTTTCATTAATAATAGGAAGCTTTTCAATCTTATATTTGCAAAGAAGCTCCTTAGCATCATCAATAGATGCACCCTCATTAAGAGTGATAAGGTTGTCCTTTGTCATATAATCCTTAATAGGAACATTAAGATCGGTTAAAAATCTCATATCACGGTTAGTGATAATACCAACAAGCTTTTTGTCGTCAACGCAAATTGGAACACCAGAAATGCGATATTTAGCCATAAGCTGGTCAGCCTCGGCAACAGTGTTGTCAGGTGAAAGGAAGAATGGATTTCTAATAACTCCATTTTCGCTTCTTTTTACTCTTTCAACCTCTTCAACCTGTCTTTGAATAGGCATATTTTTATGAATAACACCAACACCACCCTCACGAGCGATAGCGATTGCAAGCGCAGACTCTGTAACAGTGTCCATAGCAGCACTCATAAGTGGAATGTTGAGCTTGATTTTTTTAGTGAGTTGAGTTTCAAGAGTAACCATCTTAGGAACGATTTCACTCTTAGCTGGAACGAGCAAAACATCATCAAAGGTGATGCCCTCGCGTCCGAATTTGTAGTCGAAAAGATTTTCAGCCATTTAAAATTCCTCCGTGAACAGGTATAAAATATTTATCAAATATTTTTTCTATTATAAATCTAAATTGATAATTTGTCAACAAAAATCTTTAAAAAAATCCAAAATCAAAGAGTTTTACACAAAAATGCGTCAAAGCCAGCATCAGTAAGTGCAGAAAAAGCACCTAATTGAGCCTTTTCGCTATCAAAAACGCCAAAAACAGAAGGTCCACTTCCACTCATTAAAGCACCAATAGCGCCATTTTTGATAAGGATATCTTTAATGTGCTCAACTTCTGGTAATATAGAAGAAATAACACCTTCAAACTTGTTGTATAGCTTGGAGCAAATCCCATTCAAATCTTCAGCTTTTATACTTGTCAAAAAGTCATATATACTAGCGCCAGCACCACAGTCTGTGCCATAATGCCTATCCACCATTTCATAAGCCTCTGGGGTTGAAATTGAGGAAGAACCAATGGCACAAACCAAAGGAACATTAGCAAGGCTTGTAACAGGTGTTAGCTTGTCGCCAAATCCCTCACAAAGACAGGTGCCACCGATAATGCAAAAGGCTACATCAGCACCAAGCCTTGCGCCTATTTGGCAAAGCCTTTCATTGGTAAATGGTTTATCAAAAATATCATTTAATAGCTTTAAGGTAGCTGCCGCATCAGCGCTTCCACCACCCATTCCTGCTTTTATAGGGATTTTCTTTTCAACATGAATGTTGAAAATAAATCCATCTAACCCAGCCTCGTCTATAAACATAGCACAAGCCTTGTAAGCAAGATTGCTTTCATTCCAAGCAATTTCCTTATTAGTACCACTAAGATTAATTTCGGTTTTTAAGGATTTTTCAACTGATATTGTGATTTCATCAGAAAGAGAAACCGATTGCATAACGGATTTTATATCATGGTATCCATTCTCATGCTTTGATAAAACATCGAGAAACAGATTTATTTTAGCAGGGGCAGAAATAGAATATCTCATATTTTATTTAGCATCAAGCCATGTTTTTCCAATTCCTGCGTCGGCAGTCAAAGGAGCAAGAAGCTTAACAGCACTCTCCATTTCTCGTTGAAGAATTTCTTTTGCCAAATCAGCACAAGATGAATGTGCCTCAATAATAAGCTCATCATGAACCTGTAAGATTATTTTGGCATCAATTTTTGCTTCGATTAGGGCGTTATATACTCTTATCATAGCAATTTTTATAATATCGGCAGCACTTCCTTGAATAGGCGAGTTCATAGCAACTCTTTCACCAAAGGAGCGCATATTGAAGTTCTTTGATTGAAGCTCAGGAACGTATCGGCGTCGACCAAACATTGTTTCTGCATATCCCTTTTCCTTGGCGCTTTCAATGAGAGAACTTATATAATTATGAACATCTGGATAGGTAGCAAAATAAGAATCAATATAGCTCTTTGCTTCCTTTCTTGTGGTGTGTAAATCCTTTGCAAGAGAGAACTCACCTATGCCATAAACAATTCCGAAGTTTACAGCCTTGGCGCGCTTTCTAAGATCTGAAGACACCATCTCAGTGGGAACGCCAAAGACTTGTGAGGCAGTCATTGTGTGAATGTCCATTCCGGAATTAAATGCATAAACCATGTTAGCATCCCTTGAAAGATGTGCAAGAACCTTTAATTCTATTTGAGAATAGTCGGCATCAACTAATACATAATCATCATTTTTTGGAATGAAATACTTTCTGAATTGCTTTCCAAGCTCTGTTCTAATAGGAATGTTTTGAAGATTGGGCTCCGACGACGAAAGACGACCTGTGACAGTAACGGTTTGATTAAAGGTAGAATGAATTCTGCCATCGGCACCAGCCACCTTTAAAAGGCCATCGCAATATGTGCTTTTTAGCTTTATAAGCTGTCTGTATTCCAAAATTTCATCTATTATTGGAGAT
>JAGALI010000062.1 GCA_017625275.1 Clostridia bacterium | reverse complement strand
ATTTCTAGTGCCATTCGTTACGGCTTTACTCGTGGACTTTTATCAAACGAGGCGGGCTGTGGCACGGCAACAATTGCACATGCCTCGTCCTCTCTTTCCCCTCACTCTCAAGGGTGTCTTGGTATATTTGAGGTGTTTTGGGACACAATAGTTTTATGCTTTGTTACCGCTCTTGTTATACTAATTGCCGACACAGGTGAGCAAAATCCTATACTTTTGGCAATTAATTCCTATGGCAAGCTCCTTGGCAATTTTGGAAGATTTTTTATCGCCTTTTCTTGTATACTATTTGCCCTTGCAACTGTATCGTGTCAATTCTATTATGGAAGCACGTCTCTTCGATTTTTATCGCGCTCTCGCTTTGCTTTTTTAGCTTATTCTGCAATTTTCTTCAGTGTATGTGTTATTTCAGCAATCATTTCAAGTGCTACAATGTGGCAGATTTCCGACCTTGTTGTCGCCTCGCTTGCTATATTTAACCTTATATTTTTAGTTGTTTTGGCAAAAGAAATAAAATAGTGTCATCAGCTTTTGACTGAGGCTTGTGCTTTTTTTATTCGCGTGTCATAATTTATCGAAATTATGCTTGATGAGATAGCTTATGTGAAGAAAAACTGAAAATTAAATTTCGTTAAATTAAATTTATATAAATTTATTGACTATTTTAATAAAGGGTGATAAAATTAGTTTATTATTTTTTATTTTAAGGAGAAAATAGATGCTTAAGCTGATTGACATTAAAAAGGATTATGTCACTGGCGATACTACTGTAAGCGCACTTCGCGGTGTTGACCTCGAATTTCGCAAGAGTGAGTTTGTAGCAATACTTGGTCACTCAGGCTGTGGCAAAACCACACTACTTAACATTATTGGTGGTCTTGACAAGTATACAAGTGGCGACCTTATCATAAATGGCAAATCAACTAAGGATTTTACCGACGGAGATTGGGATACCTACAGAAACCATTCTATTGGCTTTGTTTTCCAAAGCTACAATCTAATCCCTCATCAAACGGTTTTATCTAATGTTGAGCTTGCGCTTACTCTTTCTGGTGTTTCCAAGGAGGAACGCAAAAAGAGAGCTATCGAAGCGCTTGAAAAGGTTGGTCTTGGTGACCAACTTCACAAAAGACCTAACCAAATGTCCGGTGGACAGATGCAAAGGGTTGCAATTGCCCGTGCACTTGAAAACAATCCTGACATTCTTATGGCTGATGAGCCAACTGGTGCGCTTGACTCTGACACCAGCGTTCAAATTATGGAAATTCTCAAGGAAATTTCCAAGGATAAGCTCATTATTATGGTTACTCACAACCCTGAGCTTGCAGACACCTATGCGAACAGAATTATTCGTCTAAAGGATGGAGAGGTTGAGGGAGATACAAATCCATATACCGCCACCGAGGCTGTCGAATCTGATATGTCTGTCGCTGTTGATGATTCTACCAACGCTGAGTCAAGCGAAAGAAAAGTAAGGAACGAAAAGAAAAAGAAAAAATCAATGTCGTTTTTTACTGCTTTTCTTTTGTCACTCAACAATCTTCTTACTAAAAAAGGTAGGACAATTTTAACTGCCTTTGCAGGTAGTATTGGTATTATAGGTATTGCTTTAATATTTGCAGTATCTCAGGGTATGACAGGTTATATAAACCATGTTCAGGAAAACACTCTTTCCTCATATCCATTGACGCTTCAATCCACTACCACAGACGTCTCACCTCTTGTTGAGGAGCTTATGGGCGTAAACGGCAAGGACAAGATTGATGTTGACCGTCTTGATGATGCAGTTTATAAGGATCAGGTTATTGCAGATCTTGTAAATGCTCTTAGCAGAGTTGAAACAAGCGAAAACGACCTCAAATCCTTCAAAGAATATTTGGAAAGTGAGCTTTCAAAGGAGGATTCCGAGCTCAAGAATGCGATAAGTGCAATCCAATATACCTATAACATAAATCTTACAATATACACCAAAAATGCCGACGGAAAGATAATAAAGTCCGACACAAATGAGCTTATGGCTAGCATGATTGCAGATTATATGATGAAATCTGCTGGAAATAGCTCGTCAAGCGAGGGTCCAAGCAGTAGCACAAACGCATCCTCCTCTATGATGGCTAGCATGATGGGAATGAAGCTTTGGCAGGAAATGCTTCCTGGCCTTGAAAAGGGCGAGGTTATAAGCTCTACTGTTAAGGATCAATACGACCTCATTTATGGTGAATGGGCAAATGATTACAATGAAATTGTTCTTGTTGTAAACGAAAACAATGAGCTTGATGATTTGACTCTTTATGCGCTAGGTCTTTTGAGTGAGGATGACATTGATAAAATAATTGATGCAGCATCTAAGGGTCAGACAATTGACGAGGGCGAAAAATATTGGACCTTTGAAGAGATTGTAAACAAGCTAAGCTTTAAGGTAATTCTTCCTGCTGATTGCTACGATAAGCTCGGTGACATTTATGTGGATATGTCAGAAACTGATGATGTGTTCCTAGGCAAGCTTTATGATGAAGCGTTTGAGCTTAAGGTTTCAGGTATTATCCGTCTTAAGGATGAGGTTGACTCAGGCATGCTCGCAAGTGGCATCGGATACACTCACAAGCTTACCGAATATGTAATTGAGCAATCCGTAAGCTCTGAGGTTGTGCAGGCACAGCTTGCAAGCCCAACTATTGATGTTTTGACTGGCCTTCCCTTCAAGTCAACAAATGAAGGCATGACAAATGCTGAAAAAGCTACTGCATTAAAGGCTTATATTGCTACTCTTGATGACAGCGCCAGAGATGTTGCAAAGAAGGCTGAAATCTATGTTGCAATAAAGGTGCTTGATGAGCTTAATAAATCTCTTGTTTCAAATGTTGAGGCTGAGCTTTCTAAGTACACAACCGATGCGCACAAGGCTGGTATCATTGCTATGATGAGCGAGGCTCTTGCTAAGCAAACAGGCGCTTCCGTCGAGGAGGTTTCTAAATATCTTAATGACATGACGCTTGACCAGCTAAAGCAGCTTATTCGTCCATCTATAGAGGCACAGGAAAGTGCAAAAATTGCAGGTCAGGTTGCAGGACAATATATAACTATGACTGACGCTGAAAAGGCAAGCGCACTTGATGCTGAGCTTCTCACCTACACCGATGATGCTTGTGCTATTTATTACGACAATGCTATCGAATTTTCTAAGTCAAGCTATGAGGACAATCTCGCTTCCTTTGGAAATGTTGATATAAATACTCCTCACACTATAAATCTTTATTGCGAAACCTTTGAGCAAAAGGACCAGCTAAAGGCACTTATTGATGATTATAATGCTGATATGAAAAGTGCAGGATTTGAGGATAAGCAAATTTCTTATTCTGACCTAGTTGGAATTATGATGTCGTCTATTACTAAAATAATAAACGCCATTACCTATGTTCTTATTGCGTTTGTTGCGACATCTCTTGTTGTTTCATCTATCATGATAGGTGTAATTACGCTTATTTCTGTTCAAGAAAGAACAAAGGAAATTGGTATTCTTCGTGCTATCGGTGCATCAAAGAAGGACATTTCAAGAGTATTCAATGCCGAAACTATGATTGTAGGCTTTGCATCTGGACTTCTCGGTATTTTAGTAACGCTTGTTTTAGTGGTTCTTATAAATATCATTCTCTATTCACTTACTGGAATTGGAGCTCTAAAGGCAACGCTTGGCTTTGTTCCTGCTGTTGTTCTTATTGTGATAAGCATGGCTCTTACACTTATTGCAGGTCTTGTTCCATCAAGAATTGCTGCAAATAAGGACCCAGTAATTGCACTTAGAACTGAATAACGCAAAAAGCAGACTCTTTCAAAGAGCCTGCTTTTATTATTAAATCAAAAGATATTTAATTGCTATTGCGCTCCAGCCGTGGCAAAGGGAGCCAGCGCCATCAAAATCAGCGCTACCAAGAGTGGTTTCCCACACGGTTGTGCTTCCTGCCTCTAGCATTTTGCCATACACCTCTCGAATTTCATTCTTTATATGGTCTATGTATGCCTTATCCACCCTCAAAAACGCGTCATATTCAAGAGCTTTCATAGAAAGTGATGGAGAAATGAGCTTACCCTGTGCGATTTCTTCGACTATTTTTTGTGCTTCCTCGTGACTTACAATATCCAAAAGAATTGCAAGTGAATTTGGAAGGCTATGATAAAGCGCCTCTCCACTCGCAAGGGTGAAAAGTCCATCTTCTTTGTTAAAAAAGCGCGCCTTTATATTTTTCTTTAGTGTGTTCATCTTGACATCATAATCAAATGGTAGAGCTAGGCATGTACAAATTTTCTTATATGACAAAAGTGCATACACAAAAAGCAAATTCAGCATCAAATCATCGCCTGCAGCCTCATTATTCCAAAGAGAACCAGACAGGTTTGGCGACCAATCATAAAAATTCCAATGGTTTGCCCCCTCAAAGGAAGAAAGCAAGCCATTTTTTTCATTCCTGAGCATCGCTGAGATGATTTCCTTTATCTTAAAATCAACCTCTAAAATCAAGGACTCGTCCCCTGTGTGCTCAAGATATTCGCCAAGCGCAATTATATAGTAAAGTGAAAACGAGGGTATTGTAAGGTCAATGCCAGAGGGATAGCAGATTGACAAAATTCCGTCCTCACGCTTATCCTTTGAAATAAGAAGTAGATTTGACCTTGCATATGATGCGTTTTTATCCTCAAAGGCAAGATAGCCTGCAAGCATTTGATTGCGAGAGTCAAAGGCGTAAAGACATTGCTCTCTCCATGGGCAATCAACATAGTGCTCCATCATACAAAGCTCTAAGGTGTTCACACAAATATCATAGATTTTTGCATCAAGAGGATTTTTTATGCTTGAGCTTACCCTTTTTGTCTCATATACCTGTGGAATAATGGCTATTTTATCGACACATATGGGCGCATCACTTGATATTTCAAGATATCTACACGCGAAGCGAAGCATATAATTTGTAAATATGCTTTTTCCCTTCTTAGCGCGATATGTGATGCTAAAATCACGGTCTCCAATTCGTCTTGGGACTCTGCCATTTTCAAGATGCTCACCATATGAAATTACAATGTCGCATTCCTTGTCGGCTTCAATAGAAAAGGCAAGATATCCAACATATTCTTTGCCCAAGTCAAAAAGACAATACTCGTCGGTCTTTTCAATAATCTTAGCACGCACCTCTGACCTTAGGATATGCTTTTTTATTGGACGAGGGTAAAGGGTACATCTCTTATCTATTATTACTGATTTTCCTAGTCCCTGTGGCTTAAAAAATGGAAAGCCGTCCTCTTTTGTAGCATCATACGAGTAGGAAAAGCCTAGCTGAACGCTGATTTTTTTGTTATCTCCACTTTTATAGGTGGGGCTTTTTCTTGACAGCGTATCACTATCGCTTGAGCGAATGATTTTTCCATCCTCTAAAACCTCAAAGGCAAGCCCTGCACTGTATTTTTTGTATCTTTGACTATCCTCTCCAAAGTGCCAAGCGAGAATTGCCATAAGATTCTCACCATCGCGTGCATATGGAGTTATATCTATTGTATCATAAATTTTATAGTGCTCAAAATCACCATATTGTGAGCTTGAGACATAGATGCCATTTATAAATAGAGTATAGTCGCCATCTACTGTTATATTGACCTCTGCTCTGCCATTTTTATATACAAAGGTATCATAAAATTCGGCATATGAGTTTTTTTCATCAAGGTCCTTTACCCAAATGAAGCTTGTGCTTTTTTGCATAGCTATTTTCTTATCCCCTTTAATTTTATGCTCTCGCCCTTTTTCATATCAAGAGCCACGAAGCCATCATAGATACTCTTTTCATGCTTACCCTGTGGTGCATATCCCACAAGAGAAAGATTTGTTTTTGCATCGCGTGTAGCTGTAATTTCTACACTTATTTCGTTTTTGCTCCATTCATAGGAAAGGACAAAGCCTCCTCGTGCAAAAACGCCCTCTACCTTGCCAGCCTCCCACTCATTTGGAATTGCTGGAAGAACCTTTATTTTATCAGTATCGCTATAAAGAAGCATTTCATAAACTGCGCCTGTAAAGCCCATATTCGCGTCAATTTGGAAGGGTGCGTGTCCTGAATGCATATACTTTAGGGTTACGCCCATATTTCGCCAGTCGTTATGATATGTATAAAGGTTTGTGCCTGTGCAAAAGCGAACAAGCAAATCCAGACACTCCTTCGCCTTTTTGCCGTTTCCTAGGCGTGCAAAAATATTAGCCATATGAGCAAAGGACCAGCCTGTTTGCTCCTTTAAGCCTATACAAAGTCGCTTTTCAACTGCAACCTTAATTGCATCAAATATCTCCTTGTTATTCTCCTCAGTTATCTCAAAGCCTGGGAACAAGGGGTAAATATGAGACTGGTGACGATGGTGGTAATTATCCTTAAAATCGGGGTGTAGCCACTCACGCATTGCACCATCCTCATTTATTTCATATTCAGGGATTTTTGATAGCATTTTACGCCACTGCTCGCGCTTTTCGTTGTCTATTCCAAGCTCCTTTGACGCGCTTATAAGGTTTGTCAAAAGCTCCTTTAGAAGTGCGAAGTCCATTGTGGAATTTATGCTCACGCTAAGCTCACCAGCGCCATCAAAGTCTCCGTTTGCCCTGTTTTCTGGTGAGTTTGATGGATAGGATTTAAGCCTTCCGCCTTCGTCCTCGACCATAAAGTCCTCATAGAACAGGCACGCCTCCTTCATAAACGGATATGCCCTTTCAAGAAGGAATTTCTTGTCTCCTGTAAAGAGATAATAATCATAGTAAATCGCACTAATCCAAGCAGAGCTACCCGTCCAATAGATTACATGAGGCTGAAGGTTTTCCTTTCTGCCGTTTGAGTTGTCCATAAAGAGTGGCAAAAGAATTCCACGACAGCCATAAAGCATTTTTGCATTGTCGCGATAGTCGTCCTTGAATTTATCATAAAGATTGAAAAGAGGCAACACTGTGTCGGCAAGACCACCTGCGTATGCCTGCCAATATGCCATTTGGATGTTTTCGTTATTAAAATATGTGCAAGCCCATGCGGGTGAATAGTCACCATTCCAAAGTCCCTGCAAGTTAGCAGGAAGCGCACAGCCGTATGAGCTTGATATTAAAAGATATCTACCAAAGTCTGCCATTTTTTGGGTTATTCTGCCATCTACCTTGCCAGAATAGCTACTCATCAAAAGGCTTTCGTTTGAGGCATTTTGCTCATTTTGGTCAATTGTAATTTTTGTCTTATTAAAGAGCTTAGAAAATGATTCTTGATGCTCTTTTAGCATTGTGTTAAAATCGCCACTTATTTTATCAAGCTTAGCCTTCATTTCTTCAAAGGGTGCAAAGATGCTTTCTGCATCAATTAAGATGGTTACATTTTTTGCACCCTTGATTTTTATAAAGTTTGAGAGCCTTGCCTCGCCAGCCATATCAATTTTTCTTGCCCTCTCGCTCTTACCAGCTTGAATTTCACCATCACACTCAAGCACCTTTAAAGCCCCAGAATAATGAAGCTTACCAAGCGTTGTACATTCAGCGAATATATAATTTTTGTCAGCATAAGAGGTAAAGGTATGATAAAGCTCTCTGTCTGCATAGTCAGCAAGGTCATGCTGTTCAAGAGAAAGAGTTAAATCAAAGGACTCTTCCTTCTTTATATTTACAACCACTGCCCCATTTACCTGTGAAGCAAGGATTGTGCGAGTACATTTTTTGCCATCCTCAGTATAGCTTATGGTGCAAACGCCATTTTCCATATCAAGCTCTCTTGAATAATTTTCTGGAGCTACAGCGCTTGATACAACAAGATGCAAATCCATCATTGGATGAAATTTCGCCTTGCCTGTGTTATAATTTTTATCTTTTAATAAATTTGTATAATATTCGTTGGCTTCCTTATATTTGCCATCATCCATAAGAGCACGAACCTCTTTTAATGCATAGGAAACATCAGGCACCTTAGCGTCTGGGCTGAGCCAGTTAAAAAGCGCCTCATGATTTATTAAAATTCTTTCATCATATACAGCACCATAAACAGATGCGCCAAGACGACCGTTACCAAGTGGCGTGGTATCATTCCAGACTGTTGCTGGATATGAGCAAATAAGCTTCTTTTCCATAATTAACCTCTTTTTTGTTGGTTTTATCAAGTTAATTGTAGCATATAAGGTGCTTAAAATCAATTAAATTGCGATAAAATATAGATATTTTATCGAAAATTCCCAAAAGCTAAAATAATTATGCTATTATAAATATGGCGATAGCCGAATATTTAATTTTGGAGAGTTAACAATGTTTGAAATAGCAAAGGACCCCGCTATTTGGGAAAGAGTTAGAAATGACGATGCGTTTGCACGCCATAGAAGGGAAATTAAGGCTACCTATGACAAGGCATTTGAGAAAAGGCCAAGGGCTGCTACTGCTTGGCAGGTTTTGGAATTTCCTAATGTATCAGGACCAGACACCTTTAATCAGCTACAATCCTCTGCCCTGATGGCTCTTATTTATCCAGATAACGAGGAATATTATAGAAATCTTGTTGAGGTTGTTTGGGAAATTTGTAACGAATACACTTGGGCTCCTCTTGGTCACTACAACGACTATTACAATCGCACTCCTGCTGATTTTGACCCTGGTCTTATCGACATTTTTGGTGCATCTCTCGGCTTTTCAATGGCTGAGATTAAAAATCTTTTCAAGGATAGATTTCCAAAGCTACTTGTAGATAGAATGACATATGAGATAAGACGACACACAATCGAGCCTTATCTTACAAGAAAATTCTTCTGGGAAAAGCACAACAACAACTGGACTGCGGTTTGCACTGGTGCTGTTGGTGGCGTGCTTATGTATGAGGACCCTGAGGAGTTTAAAAGACAGCTTCCTCGCCTTCAGGCATCAATGGAATGCTATCTCAAGAGCTATGACGACGACGGAATGTGCGTAGAGGGCACTGCATACTGGGGCTTTGGCTTTGGATTCTTTGCTGTTTACGCTATGCTTCTTCGTGAGTTTTCAAACGGCGAATATGACTGGCTTAAGAATCCAAAGGTTAAGGAGATTTCAAGATTCGTTCAAAAAATGTTCCTTCAGCCTAATGTTCTTGCCTTGTTCAGCGATGTTAATATAAGAGAGGGCTACTGGGTTGGTCTTCCTCATATGCTCAAAACAATTTATGGTGATGCAATAGAAAATCTACCAGCTGACCAAGCTACTATTATCACATATGTTCACTGGGCATTTGCAGTTCGTTCAACGGTTTATTACAATCCCGATTTTGTGGGTGACAAGCTAGAAAACTGCACTTACAGTGCGCCTGTTAGCAACTACTTTACAAAGCGCACAGACAATTACGGCTTTGCATTTAAGGGTGGTAATCAATGGGAAAGCCATAACCATCAGGACGTTGGATCATTCATTCTCGCAAGGCATAACAAGCAAATCTTCTGTGATTTTGGTTATATCGGTCCTGGAAACTGGCCTGGATATCAAGGCTCAAGAAGAAATGAATATTTCCAGCCCTCCTCCTTCTCTCACAATCTTCCTTATTTTAACGGAAAGGGTCAGGGCGGTGACTGGGAAGGCAAGGCAAGGGCTGTATATAACGAAAAAACCGGTGAGGTTTATATGGACTTCACCCATGGATATGATGTAAAAAACGTTCACACAACTCTTGAAAGGGCTGAGCGAAGCTTCATTCCAACAGACGACAAAATAGAAATGCATGACAAATTCACATTTACCGAAAAGGCGACTATTACTGAGCGATTTGTAACCACCATTAAGCCTCGTGTTGAGGGAGGATCTGTAATTGTTGATGATGTGCGCCTCACTGTAAATAGCGATGCTACGCTTAACATTGTTGAGCAACCATATGTTGACCAGCTTCCTGACGAAAATGGTAATCACAACAGAATTTGCTATCTTCTCGATTACACCTTAGATGGTGACACAACGGAATTTAAGGCAACCATTGATTTTTTAGATTAAATTATGTACATTGATTATGTAAGCACCAAAATGGGCACTGACAGCGTGCCAAGATTTTCAAGGGGCAACACTTTGCCCCTTGTTCAGTTACCATTTGGCATGGTATCATACTCGCCTCAGACAGAACGACTAGAGGGGCAAAGAGAGTGGTTTTTCTCTCCTAACAAGCCCTATCTTGAGGGCATTAGGCTAACCCATCAGCCAAGCCCTTGGATTGCTGACTATGGTACTGTGCTTTTCACGCCTCAAAATGATGCTGTCTCTTCTACTCCAGAGGGGGCGTGGAGTGGATATCGCATAGGTGAGAGCGTTTTTCGTCCTGATTATTTAAAAATAAAGCTTCTAAAGCAGCAGTGTCTTTTTGAGCTTACGCCAAGTGAGCGTGGCTGTGCCATTAGACTCTCCTTTGACGAGGACGAGGGAAATGTATTCTCTGTTTTAAATATCGACGGAAAAACCACATATCGCTTCGAAAATGGCGTTTTATACGGCACAAATGACCATCACTCCAAGGATGATGCAAAAGAGTTCAAAATGTTTTTTGTAGTTAAATTTCTTGATGATGTGGCTATTAATGCTGATATTAATGATGACAAATGTGCTTGCCATATTACGCTTAAGGGTAAGAACGCCGAGGCAAGGGTGGCAATCTCATACATAAGTCATGAGCAGGCGTTAATCAATCTATCATCTGAGTCCCTTTTAGATTCATTTGATGAAATTCGCGCACGCGCTACCGAGGCTTGGGAGGAAAAGCTATCAAGAATAAAGGTTGAGGCAGATGAGGAAAGAATGCGTATATTCTATTCTTGTATGTATCGTGTCTTTCTATTCCCTCACAAGGCGTATGAGCTTGATGTGGAGGGAAATTGCATACACTATTCTCCGTCTCTTGGCAAGGTATGTAAGGGCGTAAGATATTGCGACACAGGTCTTTGGGACACTAGTCGCACTCAATTTCCTCTCTTCTCTTTAATTGCAAAAGAAGAATATGCAAGCATTTTAGAGGGCTTTTTAAACGATTTTAACGAGTGTGGCTTTTTGCCAAGATGGCCATCTATTGGTGAGGTTGGATGTATGCCTAGCACGCTAATTGACTCAACCATTGCTGACGCTGTTGTCAAGGGAATTGGAACACCAAAGCTACACAGGGCGCTTCTTGACGCTATGATAAAGCACGCAACCACAGCATCAAAGGAAAGGTGCTATGGTCGCGAGGGCATTTCAGAATATATAAAGCACGGATATGTTCCCTGTGATCTATATAAGGAAAGCGTCAATTTAACTCTTGATTTTGCGTATGGTGATTTTTGCATTGCTACTATCGCTAAGTGTCTTGGCGATAATAAAATATACGATGAATACTCGCAAAGAGCCAAGAATTATGTGCATCTTTTTGACAAGGATACATGCTTTATGCGTGGCAAAGACCAAGCTGGTAAATTTAAAGCTGATTTTTGTCCGCACCATTGGGGTGGCGATTACACGGAGGCAAGCGCATGGCAAGCCTCGCTATTTGTTCCTCACGACATTGAAGGGCTAGCTTCTCTTTTCGGTGGAGAGGACAAGCTTATTTGCAGGCTTGATGAAATATTTGCGCAAAAGCCACTTTATAAATCTGGCTCTTATGGTGGGGAAATTCACGAAATGACTGAAATGGCGCAGGCTGATTTTGGCCAATGTGCAATTTCAAATCAGCCCTCGTTCTCTATTCCTTATCTCTATGCTTATCTTGGCGACAAGGAAAAGAGTGAGCACTGGATTAAAAGAATTTGTGATGAGCTATTTACTGTCGATGCGTTTCCTGGAGACGAGGATAATGGCAGTATGGCATCATGGTATATTCTTTCCTGCATTGGCAAATATCAAATTTGTCCTGGAAAGAACGAATGGCTGGAGCTTACACCTCTTGTAAAATATAAGCTTTAAGAAAAAGAGCTGTTCAACAGAACAGCTCTTTTATATTTATAATAAATAATGAAAAAATCCCACCAAAATGGTGGGATTTAATTCTCAAAAAGATATTAAAGGAATGCTTTTCCAACGTCAACAGTCATGTTGATGTTTCCATCATTTGTGTTGAATGAACCAACAGATGTTCCAGATGCGTTTTGAATAGCAACTGAGCCAGTAATTACATCACTAACCTCAACAACTTCTACTTCGTAATTAGGTGTTGTATACTTCATGAGAACTCTCCTTTTTAGAATACATAGTTTTATACAACCTTATTTTACCACACATATATACCCATGTCAATAGTTTTTTTCAAAAAAAATATTTTTTTTAAAATTCTTTTTCGACAAGGCATTATTCTACGGAAATAAGCTTCGCTCCTGTAGCGCCATCAACATCATTTATGCTTGTTACAAGATTATTTGCATCAAGCGATAGATGAGAAATGTCAAGCGTTACAACAACGTGTGCTTGAGAATTTATCGGTAGGTTTTGGCTTATCGTAAGTATGTTTGCACCATTTTCAGAAAGCACCTTCAAAACCTCACCAAGGACACCTGCCTTGTGCGAAAGAGTAAAGGAAATGATTGCCTTATGACACTCCGTGTCGGAGTTTAGAGCAAAAACATAGTCCTTGTACTTATAGTATGTGCTTCTAGAAATGCCAACGATTTTTGTAGCCTCGCTAACATCCTTTGCCCTTCCACTTGCCAAAAGAGCCCTAGCCTCGATAACTCCCTCGTAGCATTCAGGCAAAATGCTTGTATCAATCAAAAGATACTTGTGCTTCATATCACACCTCTTTTGTATTAATTTTTATTCCAGCTTGTAATTTTCTTAGAAACAAAGTCCATCATATCGTCCTTTTCAAGAACGGTGGTGTGGATAACCTTGCGATTTTCAATGTCGTCAAGTCCATATGGAACCTCGACGCCTGTATAGCTATTCAGCTTGCTTACGGCGTCAAATTCTCCATCAAATTCCTTATCAAGCGCGGTCATTACGCTGGACGCGAATTTATATGCTGATGCAGTTGAAAGAACGACGCATGTGTCCTTATTTCCACTTTCCTTAGCCCATTTTTCATATACATTCCAAGCAACTGCTGTATGAGTGTCCATAAGATAACCATTTTTCTCATAAACAGCCTTGATTGTTTCATATGATGCCTTATCGTCAGCATAGCCCGCATCAATAAGCTCTCTTATTTCGTCAAGCTCCTCTTTTGTAATTGTATATTCGCCCTTTTCCTTCAGCTCCTTCATATATGAAGCACACTTTTCTGCTCCACACACAAGATAAATAAGTCTTTCAAGGTTAGAGGAAATAAGAATATCCATAGATGGAGATTTTGTTACATGGAAGGCTCTGTTTTTATTGTATGTTCCTGTTTCAAAGAACTCGGTAAGAACCTTGTTTTCGTTTGACGCACATACAAGCTTGCCAACCGGAAGTCCCATTTTCTTTGCAAATAGACCTGCAAGGATATCGCCAAAGTTACCTGTTGGAACAATGTAATTAACCTTGTCTCCCATTTTGATTTTACCCTCGCGAAGAAGGTTATTATATGACTTGAAATAATATGCAACCTGTGGTGCAAGACGACCAATGTTGATTGAGTTTGCGCTTGAAAGGGAGACGCCCTTTGGAAGTGAGAGATTTGAGAAAATATTTTTAACTCCGCTTTGCGCGTCGTCGAAGTTACCTACAACAGCACAAACGCAGGTATTCTTTCCCTCGCAGGATACCATTTGACGCTCTTGAACAGTGCTTGTACCATTCTTTGGGTAGAATACGATTATCTTAATGCCCTCGATATCTGAGAAGCCTGCAAGCGCCGCTCCACCAGTATCTCCACTTGTTGCAGTAAGAATAACTATTTCATCCTTTGCACCTGTTGCGCGCTTTGCCTCAACAATAAGGTGTGGAAGCACCTGAAGTGCTACATCCTTAAATGCGCAGGTTGGACCATGATAAAGCTCCATAACATATGCGTCCGCCACAGGAACGATTGGCGCATAGTCATCACCACCATTTGCAAACTTTCCACCATATGCCCTCATAACCAGCTTATCAAATTCAGCAAGCTTATCATCGTCATCTGTGAACATTGAGTCTCCTCCAAAAAAGAGCTCAAGCACCTTTGCAGCGATTTGCTTGCTTGTCATTTTTTCGAGCTTCTCCATAGGAAATTTTAGCCCCTCGAAGCTCTTTGGCATATAAAGTCCACCGTCCTTTGCAAGTCCCTCAAGGATTGCTTCAGCAGGTGTTTTTTCGATTTTTTCATTTCTTGTGCTTAAATAAAACATTTTTTTAAAATACCTCTTGATTTTTTCTTTCCTATATGATACACTATTTCCAAACGAAAAACAAGTGTTTTTGAAATAAAGACGCGAAGAAAGGTAAATTTTTTTATGAAAACTGCAATTTTGGGCTTCGGAGTAGTCGGCTCAGGTGCTTTCGAGGTACTTGAAAGCTACGGCTACGAGGTTAAGAGGGTTCTCGACATTCGTCCTCATGACGAGCTAGGAGACAAGCTCACCTCTAACTATGACGAAATCCTTAACGATAAAGAAATCGGTGTTGTTGCTGAGGCCATTGGTGGTCTTGAGCCTGCGCATACCTTCGTAGTTAAGGCGCTTAAGGCTGGCAAGCACGTTGTAAGCTCTAATAAGCATCTTATTTGTACCTACTACGAGGAGCTTCACAAGCTCGCGCGCGAGAATGGTGTAACACTTCGCTTTACCTCTAGTGCTGGTGGTGGTATTCCTTGGCTTTACAACCTTAGAAGAAGCACAAGATGCGATGAGATATACAAGGTTATGGGTATTATGAATGGTACTACTAACTTTATTCTTGATGCTATGATTAGCGACGGCCGTGATTTTGATGATGTTTTAAAGGAAGCACAAAGGCTTGGCTATGCTGAGGCTAATCCATCTGCTGATATTGATGGTCTTGATACTGCAAGAAAGACAGCTATTTCCTCAAGCATCGCCTTTAATACTATAATAAAGGAAGAAAATGTTCAAATTTTCTCTCTCCGTTTCATTAAAAAGACTGATATTGACTATATCACTGGCAAGCTAAACAAAACTGTTCGCTACCTTGGCTTTGGCACTAAGGGCGAAAATGGTGTTAGTGCGTTTGTTGAGCCTGCGCTTTTAGATGCTAATGCGCTCGAAAGTAATGTAACAAAAAATAATAATATGATTTCTCTGTTTGGTAAGAGCGTTGGTCGACTTTCCTTCTTTGGTCAGGGTGCTGGTAAGTATCCTACTGGAAGCTCTCTTGCTCAGGATGTTATTGACATTCTTAACGGAAGCCATGAGCTTTCATTTGACCCATCTGATGTTAAGGTTAGTAACGATGCCCTTGAAAGAGCATATTATATAAGAACAAATGCTGATGTTAATTATGATTTCTTTGATAAGGTTGATGTAATTGGCGATAGCAAATATATTATAACTAAGAAAATAACCGTTTCCAAGATGCACGAGATGGCAAAGGATATTTATGCCCTTGACGACAGCGCATTTTTCGCGGGAATTGAGGAGTAAATATGATTAAGGTAGTAAAATTTGGTGGCTCATCACTTGCATCAGGTGAGTCCTTTGCTAAGGTTAAGAAAATTATTGATGCAGACCATTCAAGAGCTATTGTTGTAGTTTCTGCTCCTGGTAAGCGCTTTAGTGGCGATATGAAGGTTACTGACCTTCTTTATCTCATGCAGGCACACATTAAATTCAATGCTCCATTCGATGAAATCTTTGAAAAGATTAAGGAAAGATATATTGAAATAAAGAACTCCTGTGGTCTTAAGCAGGATCTTGACTATGAGTTTGAAAAAATCGCCTCTGGTCTTAACAAGAAAACAAGCGTTGACCACATTGTTTCTCGTGGTGAATATCTCAATGCAAGGCTTATGGCTGAATATCTTGGCTATACCTTTGTTGACAGCGCCTCTTGGCTTGTATTCAACTACAATGGCAAGGTAAACTTTGAAAAATCCTATGAAAATCTTGCTTCTATTGTTGAGCATACACCTCACATTGTAATTCCTGGCTTCTAT
>JAGALI010000061.1 GCA_017625275.1 Clostridia bacterium | reverse complement strand
GATAACGCATTACTTCGTCCAGGCAGATTTGATAGACAAATTACAGTTGGCTATCCAGACATTCAAGGACGCGAGGATATTTTAAAGGTTCATTCGAAAAACAAGCCATTTGAACAGAGCGTTGACCTGAAAAAGGTTGCTCAAACAACAGTTGGCTTTACAGGTGCAGACCTTGCTAACCTTCTTAATGAAGCAGCGCTTCTTGCCGCAAGACGAGGAAAATCCCTCATCGGTATGGCTGAAATTGAGGATGCGATGATAAAGGTTACCGTAGGAACTCAAAAGAAAGCAAAGAGAATGAGCGAAAAGGAAAAGCGCAACACAGCAGCGCATGAGGCGGGACACGCGATTTTGTCGCACGTTCTCCCAACTCAAGACCCAGTTCGTCAAATTTCCATTATTCCAAGTGGACGCGCTCTTGGCTATACCTTGACTCCACCGGTTGAGGATAAGTATAGCGAATCCAAGCAGGAGATGAAGGAAAGAATAGCAATGATGCTTGGAGGACGTGTCGCTGAACAGCTTTGCTTTGGAGATTACACAGGTGGCGCATCTAATGATATTATGAGAGCGACACAGGTTGCGAGAAAAATGGTTACTGTGTATGGAATGAGTGATGAGCTTGGAACTATCCACTTTGGCTCAGACCACTCAAGTGATGCAGTATTCCTTGGTAGAGACTTTAGCTCTAATCCTGATTACTCGCAGGAAACAGCTGCGAAGATTGACGCAGAGATTAAGAAAATTATTGATGAAGCGTATAAGCTCGCTTGGGATACCCTTACAGAGTATAGAGAAAAAATCGATTTCATAACCGAATTTTTGCTTCGTAACGAAATTATGGATGACGAGCAATTTGTCGAGGCTATGAAGGATGGCGCTACAATGGAATCCGTAGAAGCGCTTGTTACCGAAAAAAAGCGCAGAAGCGAGGAGGAAAACCAGCGTAGGCTTGCTCAGCTAGAAGAGGAAAGACGCCAAGAGGAGATAAAGCGTCGTGAGCTTGAAAGGGCTCTTGGTATAAGCGATGATGACGATACAGAGGACCCTGTTGCAGAAATCGAAGCACCAGACAATGGCACACCAAATGCTGATGATGCAGAAAAAACAGAGTCTCAAGACTCAGATAGCGAAAACGAATAAATCAAAAATCCATCGAGAAATCGGTGGATTTTTTGATTCTAAAAAGGAAAATTTGATAAACTTAAAAATATCTTAAATAACTTTGTGCATTTTACACAAAAAAAGCTTTCAAAACTTGTGCTCTTTCACGAAAATGCTCAAATTGCTTGACAAATTGCTTCTTATATAGTAAAATGTATTTGTAAAACTACAAGTGACGACTTGTATAGAGAAAGGAATTTTAGACTTATGAAGAAGAGAATAGTTTTAATGCTCTTTGTTTTGGTCGCTCTAGTAATGGCTTTCGCGTCATGTGGACACGATTGTGAGTATGAGGTTATTGATGCATTAAGCACTGCACCAACCTGCGTTGATCCTGGAACGATAATTTCAAAATGTAAGGAGTGCGATGAGGAAACAACTGAAATCGTACCAGCACTTGGACATGATTATGTAGAAACCGTTATCGCTCCAACCTGTAGCAAGGAGGGACATACTGAAAAGGTGTGCTCAAGATGCTCAGATAAGCAAATCACAAATAAGGTATCTGCAACTAACGAACATAATTATGAGATAGGTGAAACAAAGGCTCCAACCTGCACAACAGCCGGCTACGACGTAAAGAGGTGTAAGGATTGTGGTGAAGAAATTAGAGCTAATCAGGTTGCTGCTCTTGATCATGACTATGTTAAGGTAGTCAAATGGGACAATGATATTGTGCCTAACTGTGTTACTGCAGGAAGCGGATGGGAGTTTGAGGAATGCACTCGTTGCAAAGCCGAAAAATCTGCATCAAAAACTAAAGTAACTAAGGAGCTTGGCTCCATCCCTCATGACCGTGCTCATGATGAAGCGCACGAGCTTAAGAGTGCTTATGTACCAGCCACATGTCAAACTGAAGAATATAGAACATACTACTGCTTAGTATGTCAAGAACCCGAAAGAGTTAAGACAGGCGACAAGAAGGCATGCGACTTTACACAAGATGGCCCGGTTATTCTTGAGGCAACCTGCTATAATACAGCTATACAGCTTCGTACATGTGCATTCTCGGATCACACAACAAATAATACAAAAGAAGTGCCAGTGGGCGTACAGCTTCCTCACCAACCAAATGTTGCAGCAGCTGACTGTGCAACAGATATGTATTGTAAGCTTTGTGCAGCTCGTGAGGGTGTTATACCGGGCAATTATGGTACCCAATGTGATGTAAATGACCCAAATTGTAGTGAATGTACATTTAACAAACAGATTCACCTTTATGCAAGAAAAACAAATGCTCACTCTGGTGAGATTGATGCTAAACAAAAAGTAGCACCAACCTGCGTAGCACAGGGTAAGAACTATCGCGTATGTTCTAACCTTGTAGGTGAGAATAAGACAGTGTGTGGTCATGTATATGAGGATGATACTCCTATTCCAATCGATCCAGAAGCACATCAGCTCAATGCTGATTTCGATAAGGAGGGTGGAGAGGATAAGATTACTCCTGAAACCTGTATCGCTTATGCATATAAGTCACAAACATGTACTCTCGGCTGTGGATATGTAAAAAAGACAACTCTTCCTGAGCGTGGATTTGCTCCTCATACCTTCACAAATGCAGAGCATACAGGAACAATCTCCTGTGAGTATGCCGGCTGTACTGCTACATACTATGATATAATTTATTCAAGCGATATTTTGAAGAATGAAAAAGTAGAGTTTGTTGAAGGCTCAAGCCTACAAGTGCTCGTAACTGGTACAAAGACTGATTCTAACCAAGACAATCACTTGGTTCTCAAGCAGGGTAGCTTGACCAGCACCTTGACACCAGACAATGCTGATGACAAGGTTAAGAAGGGTATTACCGTTATCTATATCGAGGCAGATGCAGGAATCACTGTAACAGCTAAGATAAACGGACAGGATACTGTTCTTACACCAGATGCAAACGGATACATTCACTTGAATAGAACAGATATTGAAATTTCTGAAATCGTGCTTACTGCAACTCTAACAGATGAAAATGCAACAGCAAAGGTTTACTTCTATAGTGATAATGTAATTATAAATAATCCAGTTTAATCATAAGCATTTATTAAAATGACCTGTGGAACTCCATAGGTCATTTTTATTTATATAAAATATTATATAAAAACGCGATTAATTGCGCGTGGGCACTTGACTTTTGTTTACTAAAGTTTTATAATATAAAATTATAATGGATAAATATTTAGTTTTACTAATACAGTTGAATTTTTATTCAAGAAATGTGGTGATATTATGAATAAGCTTGAGCAGGCAAGAGAAATTATCAATAAAGTGGATGCAGAAATGGCAGTTCTCTTTGAAAAAAGAATGAAGGCTGCAGAAATGGTTGCAGAATATAAGCGCGAAAATGGGCTTTCTATTCTCGATACCTCTCGCGAGGCTGAGATAATCAAGAAAAATTCTGAGTATATAGAGGACAAGGCTATACGAGAGTATTATGTTGAGTTTTTAAAGGATACAATGTCTATCTCGCGCGCGTATCAATCAAGACTTAATGAGGGCGTGCGTGTAGCGTATAATGGCGTTCCTGGTGCATATGCCTATATCGCATCAAAAAAGCTATTTCCAGAGGGCAAGCCCGTCTCATATAACGATTTTACAAGTGCATATGAGGCTGTTGAAAAGGGCGAGTGTGATGTTGCAGTATTGCCGATAGAAAACAGCTATGCTGGCGATGTAGGAACTGTAATGGACCTCATTTTCTCAGGCTCACTTTATGTAAATCAGGTAATAGACCTTCCAATAATACATAATTTAATGGCTCCAAGTGGTGCAACCCTTCAAAGCATAAAAAAGGTTGTAAGTCATCCACAGGCGCTTTCTCAATGTGCTGATTTTATTAAAAAGCACGGCTATGAAAGCGAGGCGTTTTCTAATACAGCTGTATCAGCACAATATGTAAAGGAGCAAAATGATATTACAATAGGTGCAATTGCATCTGACGAAACAGCAAGCATATTTGGGCTTGAAATTCTTGAAAGCAATATAAATACAAGCAGAAGCAACACGACAAGATTTGCAGTGTTCTCTCGCTCTCAAAACAACATGTCTGACTCAAAGAGTAAAATGAATGACCATTTCATTTTAACCTTTACAGTTAAAAATGAGGCAGGTGCACTTGCAAAAACCCTTGATATTATCGGTGCACACGGCTTCAATATGAGAAATCTTCGCTCTCGTCCTATGAAGGAGCTTTTGTGGAGCTATTATTTCTACATAGAGGCAGACGGAAACATAAACACAAGAGACGGCAAGGAGATGCTAAGAATCCTTGGCGCAACCTGCGATAAGCTAAAGCTTGCAGGCACATATAAAACACAAGATATAAAATAAGAGGTATAAAATGGTAATTACGGTTAGCCTTGGTGAGCAAAGCTATGATATAATCCTAGAGCGTGACGCTATAAATAAGGCATCAAGCATATTTAATCTTGCGCGCAAGGTGCTTATAGTTACAGATAGTGGTGTTCCCACCGAGTATGCTAAGGCAGTTGCATCACAATGTAAAAGCCCATATATCGTAACAATTCCTAATGGAGAGGCAAGCAAATGCCTTGAAAGCTATATAATGCTACTTGATAAGCTTGTAAAGGAGTCATTTACTCGTACCGATTGCGTTGTTGCTGTAGGTGGTGGTGTAGTAGGTGACCTTGCTGGCTTTGTAGCCTCAAGTTATATGAGAGGTATAGATTTTTACAATATACCAACAACCCTGCTTTCACAGGTTGATTCTTCAATCGGTGGAAAGGTTGCAATAGATTTCAATGGGGTTAAAAACATAGTTGGTGCGTTTTATCAGCCAAAGGGCGTTATAATCGATCCAAATGTTTTAAAAACGCTTGATAAAAGACAATTTAGCGCTGGACTTTGCGAGGCTATAAAAATGTCAGCTAATTTCGATGCCGAGCTATTTGAGCTAATTGCTAGCACAAAAAATATTGAAAACGACATTGATATAGTCATAGAAAAATCTCTCAAAATAAAGCGTGATGTGGTTGAAAAGGACCCTAAGGAAAAGAACCTTCGCCGTGTTCTTAATTTCGGACACACAATAGGCCACGCAATTGAGAGTGATAATAACCTTAGCGCATATCTTCATGGCGAGTGTGTGGCACTTGGAATGCTACCAATGTCATCGACAGAGGTGAGAAAGGCGCTTATCCCTGTACTTGAAAAATACAATTTACCAACTCAAATAAGCGTAAGCCCAAAATCACTGGTTGACTTTATTACACACGATAAAAAGGCATCAGGCGATGAGGTTACAATCGTATATTGTGAAAAAATCGGTAGCTTTGAAATGAAAAAAATCAAGATTTCCGATATTGAAGGATACATAAAAGAGGTATTTTAATCATGAAAAATACATTCGGTCAAAGCATAGCAGTAACAATCTTCGGTGAGAGCCATGGTGAGGCAATAGGTGCTGTTGTTGACGGACTTTGCGCAGGACTTGAGGTTGATACAGACCTCATTGATGCACAGCTTGCAAAAAGGCGTCCACAGGGCAAAACCGACACTGCTCGCGTAGAAAAGGACGAATATAAAATTTTAAGTGGTGTATTTAATGGCAAAACCACAGGTACACCAATCGCAATATTAATTCCAAATGAGAACACAAGAAGCAAGGATTATAATTATGGCATAGCTCGCCCATCACACGCGGATTATAGCGCATACTGTAAGTATCACGGCTATGAGGATTATCGTGGTGGAGGACACTTTTCTGGCAGAGTTACAGCAGCCCTTGTTGCAGCTGGCGCAATTCTTATAAGCGCACTTGAGAAAAAGGGAATAAAAATAGGCACACACATTCTCAGCTGTGCAGGCGAGAGGGATAGGGCGTTTGATAATATATCAAGCGACATAGACGCGCTTAAAAACGCACAATTTCCTGTTTTAAACCAAGATGCTGAGGCGAAAATGACAGATAAAATTCTGGAGGCTAAGGCGCAGGGCGATAGCGTAGGCGGTGTTTTGCAAACGGCTATTTATGGAGTGCCAGCAGGCGTTGGCGAGCCTTGGTTTGACAGCGTGGAGAGCGTTTTGTCGCACGCACTATTTTCAATAGGTGGAGTAAAGGGCATAGAGTTTGGAGCAGGCTTTGCTCTTGCTGAAATGAAGGGCAGTGAGGCAAATGATAGCTTCACTATGAATGATGGAAAAATAGTAACAAAAACAAATAATAATGGTGGAATAAATGGTGGAATTACAAACGGAATGCCAATTGTATTCAATCTTGCAGTAAAGCCAACACCATCAATTTTAAAGGAACAGCAAACCGTAAGCTTCACAGAGTGCAAAAACGAAACTCTTAAGATTGAGGGAAGACACGACCCAGCAATTATAAGACGCGCCTCTGTGGTTGTAGATAGCATATGCGCACTCGTGGTTGCAGATATGCTATCGCAAAGATACGGAACAGACTTTTTTACGCAAAACTAACCCTAAAGGAGCAAAAAAATGAAATACGGTCTTATAGGTGAGCGTCTTGGACATAGCTTTTCAAAGGAAATTCATGAGGGAATTGCCGATTATACATATGAGCTTTGTGAGATAGCGCCTGGTAAGCTTGCAGGATTTTTTGAAAATCCCGAGTTTAAAGGAATAAATGTGACAATACCATATAAGGAGAAGGCTATACCATATCTTGATTTTGTTTCAGATAAGGCGAAAAGCATAGGTGCTGTAAATACAGTTAAGAATGAAAATGGTAGGCTTTACGGCTACAATACCGACTATATGGGTATGAAAGCGCTTATTCTGAAGAACAATATAGACCTAAAGGGTAAAAAGGCATTGATTCTTGGTGGCGGCGGCACAGCTAAAACAGGACGCGTGGTGCTTTCAGATCTTGGTGTGCGAGAAATTGTAAGAGTAGGACGCGATATAGAAAATCCCGATGTTACATATGACGAGGTGGTAGAAAAGCACGCAGATGCTGAATTTATCCTAAATACAACTCCCGTAGGAATGTATCCAAAAAATGAGGGTAAAATAATCAATGTAAGCGATTTTCCAAGGCTTATAGGACTGATTGATGTTGTTTATAATCCACTTCGCACTAATCTTGTGCTTGAGGCGAGAAAGCTGGGTATCCCCTCGGAGGGTGGACTTTATATGCTTGTTTCTCAGGCAGTATATGCTTGTGAGATATTTACAGGAAATAAAATTTCAGATGAGGTAACCAAAGATACCTTTGACAAGATTTTCAAAAGCAAGGAAAATATTGTCCTTATAGGAATGCCATCATCTGGTAAGAGCACCATAGGCCAATATCTTGCTGAAAAAACAGGCAGAGCGCTTGTTGATACAGACGCAGAAATAGTAAAGAAAATAAACATGCCAATTTCAGAGTATTTTGCAAAATACGGCGAAGGCGCCTTTCGTGATGTAGAATCAGAGGTCATTCGTGAAATTGGTGCTAAAAATGGACTTATTATCGCCACAGGTGGGGGCGCAATTTTAAGAGAGGATAATGTAAGATACCTAAAGCAAAATGGTAGACTTTACTTTTTAAATCGTTCTCTTGAAAAGCTAATCCCAACTAGCGATAGACCTCTTTCCTCTGATATAGAGGCACTTAAAAGACGATATAATGAAAGGTATAATATCTACCTTTCAAGTGCAGATGTGACTGTCGATGGCGATGGCACAGTAAGTGAGGTCGCAGAAATAATAAAAGGAGAATTTTTCAAATGAAAATCCTCGTTCTAAATGGACCAAATATCAATTTTCTCGGCATAAGAGAGCCAGAAATTTATGGTGGCAATACCTATAAAGACCTTATACAATTTGTAACAGACTATGCCGTAACTCGCGGAGTAGGGGTTGAATTTTATCAATCTAATCATGAGGGCGATTTGGTTGATGCAATTCAAAAGGCATATTTTGATAAAATTGATGGCATAGTCTTTAACCCAGCAGCTTACACTCATACTAGCGTTGCAATTCTTGACGCATTAAAGGCGACATCTATTCCAACTGTTGAGGTTCACATTTCCGATGTAGCCTCTCGTGAGGACTTTAGACAGGTAAGCTATATAAGACAGGTGGCAAAGAAAACAATAGCAGGCAAGGGCTTTGCAGGCTATACCGAGGCAATAGATTTTTTAATAGAATACCTAAAATAAGGAACAAAAAATGAAAGTGAAAATAGAAAAGGGCTTGCCAAGTGGTGAGATAAAGGCTCCACCATCAAAAAGCTACGCGCATAGGCTTCTTATATGCTCAGCCCTTTCGGGAAAGGACAGCTCTGTCACAGGCATCGCACAAAGCGAGGATATGCTTGCAACTCTTGATTGCATAAGCTCTCTTGGAGTTGATTATAGTGTGAATAACCAAAGCGTTCAATTTATTGGCAAGAAGGAAGCAGGCACTGTTTTTAATTGCCGTGAAAGTGGAAGCACGCTTCGATTTTTCATTCCTATCGCGCTTGCACGTGGGGGAGTGTGTGAGTTTAGAGGCACTGAGAGGTTAATTTCTCGTGGGATAAGCATATATGAGGAGATTTGTAAGAAGCAGGGCATATCGCTTAGCTATACTGACACCTCAATAACCTTTGATGGTGCTCTAAAGCCAGATACCTTTGAGGTTCGTGGAGATATAAGCAGTCAGTTTATAAGTGGACTATTCTTTGCGTTGCCCCTTCTTGATGGTGATAGCACGGTTAAGATAACTACAGAGCTTGAGAGTAAGCCTTACATAGATATAACAATAGATGCTCTTTCACGCTTCGGTGTGAGGATTGAGCAAATATCGGATAGAGAATTCTTTATAAGGGGAAAGCAAAAATATATATCGGCAGATGTGTCCGTTGAGGGCGATTTTTCCAACTCAGCCTTTCTTGAGGCGTTTGGGGTTTTGGGCACAGATATTTCTGTTATTGGACTTTACTATTCCTCTTTGCAGGGGGATAAGATATATAAGGAATTTTTTAAACAAATTAAAAACGGCTATTTTGAGGCAGATATTTCCTCGTGTCCAGATTTAGGTCCTATACTTATTGCGCTTTGCGCGGCAAGGGATGGTGGGTATATAACAGGCACAAGAAGACTCAAAATAAAGGAAAGCGACCGTGCTGAGGCTATGGCAAGCGAGCTTGCAAAGCTTGGAATACGCGTCGACGTGCTTGAAAATGCCGTAAAAATACACAAGGGAGAATTGCAAGCGCCTGTGGAGGAGCTAAGCTCTCATAACGACCATAGAATTGCAATGTCACTTGCTGTACTCGCTACTCTTACGGGTGCTACAATTAATGGTGCAGAGGCTGTGTCAAAGAGCTATCCTAGCTTCTTTGAGGATATATCCAGCCTAGGCGTTAAATGTGAGGTAATAAATGAAAATAATTAATGATGTTAAGTTCTTGATAGTAGGTCTTGGACTTATCGGTGGTAGCTATGCACAGGCACTTACCGACCTTGGCTACGAGGTGGGTGCGATAACACGCACACAGTCCTCAATTGATTATGCTAAGGAAAACGGAATAATTGCTCACGGCACAACTGAAATCACTGAGGATTACATAAATAAGTTTGATGTTATAATATTTGCTTTATATCCAAGGGTGCTTATAGAATGGATAGAAAAATATCAAGCATATTTTAAAAAGGGCGCACTAATCACTGATGTAACAGGTGTTAAGGGCCCCATAGTGTATAAAATACAGGATATGCTAAGAGAGGATGTAGAATTTGTAGGCGCACACCCAATGGCAGGTAAAGAGGTTTATGGTGTTCAAAACGCAGACAAATCAATCTTTAAAAATGCAAACTATATTGTAACACCAACAGATAAAAATACAAAGGAAGCAATAGAGGCAACAAAGCAAATTGGTAAGATTCTCGGCTTCAAGACGATAGCAGAGCTATCGCCAGAGGAGCACGATGAAATGATAGGATTTTTGTCACAGCTTACGCACTGTATTGCAGTTTCGCTAATGGATTGTAAGGAAAGTGAGAAGCTTGTTGATTACACAGGCGACTCATTTAGAGACCTTACAAGAATTGCGAAGATTAACGACGCTATGTGGAGCGAGCTGTTTTTGCTAAACAAAGCCGAGCTACTTGCTCAAATGGATCTCTTTATGTCAAAGTTTTCGGAGCTTAGAAATGCACTAGCAAGCGAGGATACTGACAAAATGAGAGAGATGATGCGTATCTCAACAGAGCGCAGAAAATATTTTGATAAATAAAAGCTTAAAAGTGAATATAAAAAGGAGAACGACACCATGAATATGGATTTCAAAAGAAAATTGCCAACGCCAAAGGAAATAAAGGAGATGTATCCAATTTCCGATGAGCTTCTTGCGACAAAGCAAAAAAACGACAAGGAAATTCAAGACATTTTCACTGGAAAGAGTGATAAGCTCGCACTTGTAATCGGTCCATGCTCAGCAGACCGAGAGGACGCGGTTCTTGACTACATATCAAGACTTAGAAGGGTACAAGAAAAGGTACAGGATAAGGTAATTATCATTCCTCGTATTTACACAAACAAGCCAAGAACAACAGGTGATGGATATAAGGGAATGCTTCATCAGCCAGACCCTAACGAAAACCCAGATATGCTAAAGGGAGTTATTGCAATTCGTAAGCTTCACATGAGAGCTATGGAGGAAACAGGCTTCTCTTGTGCAGACGAAATGCTATACCCAGAAAACCACAGATACCTAAGTGACCTTCTTTCATATGTAGCAGTTGGCGCACGCTCTGTTGAAAACCAACAGCATCGTCTTACTGCAAGTGGACTTGATATCCCTGTTGGTATGAAGAATCCAACAAGTGGAGACCTTTCAGTTATGATGAACTCAATCACAGCAGCTCAGCATAAGCACACCTTTATCTATCGTGGCTGGGAGGTAACAAGCCAAGGTAACCCAATGGCACACGCAATCCTTCGTGGCTATGTAAATAAGCATGGTCAATCACTTCCTAACTATCACTACGAGGACCTTATGCATCTTCTTGAATGCTACAGCAAGACCAATCTTGTAAACCCAGGCGTTGTAGTTGATGCAAACCACGCAAACTCAGGTAAAAAGTGGGCAGAGCAAATAAGAATTTCAAAGGAAATTCTACACAGCACAAGACACAACAACGATATCTTTAAGCTCGTTAAGGGTCTTATGATAGAGTCCTACATTGAGGACGGCTGTCAAAAGGTTGAGGAGGGTATTTATGGTAAGTCAATTACCGACCCATGTCTTGGCTGGGAAAAGACCGAAAGACTTATCTACGATATTGCAGACCTTCGCTAATTAAAAGGAGAATAGCTATGACAGAAGAAATCAAGAACGAAGAAGCTCAAGATGATATAATAACTCTAACAAGCGCAAGTGGTGAGAAATTTGACTTTATTGAGATTGCAGGAATTGCACACAAGGGTGAGTTTTATTTGATTCTTCAACCGGTTGAGTTGCTTGAGGGAATGGCAGATGACGAGGCACTTGTTTTCCATGTTTCAAAGGGTGAGGATGGGAACGAAAAAATCGCCATTGAGCTTGATGACGAAATTATAGAGGCTGTTTTCGCCGAATATAATAGGTTACTCGATAATGCAATCAGCGATAACGAGGAGTAATCCACGCTTAATACATTAAAAACGACACAGGTCACGCCATTATATTGGCGCGACCTGTGCTTTTTAATTAAATTTAAAGAAAAATTTAAGTAAAATTTAAGTAGCTATTGATTTTCCTTCCTTGATATGATATACTTGTATTATGATAAAAACATTCCTTGGAGGAAAAAATGAAGTCATCTTGGTTTTATATTGAATGGTTTAATTTTTGGTATTTCTTTTTTCTAATTTTAGGGGCAGGACTTCTTGTAGGACTATATTTCTTGCTGAAGGACAAAAGCGATAGAACTAAAAAAATAGTTTTATTTTCAATTTTAGCAGTTGGCTTGCTTATGCATTTTACAAAGGTTTTCTATCCTCCCTATTCCGTGGATGAGGCGAGAATGCTACGCGATTCATGGTTTGTAAACATCTGTGGTGCAAACATCGCGCTTTTTCCATTCCTTTTTTGGTCAAAAAACAAGCATGTAAAGGACTATATGTTTTATATAGGTGTAATTAGTGGACTTATTGCACTGGTATATCCGCAGGAGCCAATGGCAAAAACTGCATCAATAGAAAGAATGCTTGAAAACAACTGGCCTGATGTTTATGTGCCACAAATGGAGCAATGGATGGATATTTTAAGATTCTATTTCCACCACTGGATGCTCCTTGCTGTTCCACTACTTATGGTTCTTTTAGGATTACATAAGCTTTCCTATAAGAGAGTTTTGAATGCGCCAACAGGTCTGCTTCTTGTAATGCTATTTATAATGCTTAATCAGCTTTTCCAAGCAGAGCTTGGATATATACCTTTAAGAAACGATGATTTCTTTGATGTAAACTGGAAAAACACATCATATATTTGGGGTCCAGATGGTGATGCAATAGGCATGTTCCTTGCCACCTTTACCCCTGACTTTTTCAAAACAATTCCAGAGGGACCGTATGCAGGGCAGGAAAAATATTGGCCTTGGTTCTGGCTCATTTGTCCTTGCTATTTGCTTGTAACCATTCTTGCGTTCGGCATAAGCATGATTTGGGAGCACAAGGTGTTCTATAATGATATAAGGGCGCTACCGGAAAAATTCAAGACCCTGTGGCAGAAAATAAGGGCAACAAGGCTTTATAATCGTTTCTTTAATAAACCCAAGGCTCAAGCAGAGCAAGAGGAGAAAGAGACTGAAGAGCAAGCGTCAGCTAAGCAAACGGTAGAATAAAAAAATACTCACGCGAAAGCGTGAGTATTTTAATTATATAATTAAAGCTACGACAAATACACCAAGCATAAAGGAAATGATTAGTGTCGAGTAAATTAGCATGCCCATAAGGTGTCTTTTGTCCTTGGTGGTAATGAATTGCCCAAGACATTCTGAAAAGCCCTTTAGGTTTCCTGTGCACATCGTGGTTGCGATAGCGAAGCCATTTATACTTCTGATAACCTGAAGCTGAATAGCAACACCAAAGGCAATTATAAGATTTGAAAGGGAATTAAGTGACCCTAGTGGAATTAGAAGTCCACCGATATAGCAGACTACAGAAATAGCGATTGATACTATTTCGTATCGTTTGATTTTTGTTAAAAAATGTGCTGCAACAATTCCCAAAACAAATGCAAAAATAGACAAAACATACTTGTAAATTTCGCCAAACTCACATCTGGCAAGCTTAATTGCAATTTGTATCATATTG
Source organism: Clostridia bacterium (assembly GCA_017625275.1). GTDB lineage: Bacteria > Bacillota > Clostridia > Oscillospirales > CAG-272 > RGIG2000. The sequence goes on along the minus strand of JAGALI010000061.1, from coordinate 5,452 downwards.
CCAGTCTGCATAGCAGCAAACATACCATTGTGCTGAATGTAGCAAAACGCATCAAGCCCACCGGCAATGAAAATGAGAATAAGTGCAGAAAAATATTTTTTCTTTTCCATATATATCTCTCGATTTTAAAAATATAGCTAATCTTAGCTCACAGAAAGTATATCACACATTTTTCCTCAAATCAAGACAAAAAAGACGAAATTTTTAAAATGAACAGAAAAGTACAGGCAACGATAAAAAAAGTGTTGACAACAAATAAAAAATAGAATATAATTTTAAAATAGAATGTACGCATACGCGTATATAAGCTTTTGCTACAGGGGGATTTTATGAGTACAATAGCAGAAATTTTCGGCACTATGGTTTTCGATGATAAGGAAATGAAGGCACGCCTTCCCGAGGATATCTATAACTCAATTCAAAATACAATAAAAAATGGCAAGCATCTTGACCTAGCAGTTGCAAATGTAGTTGCAAAGGCAATGATGGAATGGGCAATAGAAAAGGGCGCAACCCACTATACCCACTGGTTCCAGCCTATGACAGGAGTAACTGCTGAAAAGCATGATAGCTTCATATCCCCACAGGGAACAGGAGTTATTATGGAGTTCCGTGGCAAGGAGCTCGTAAGGGGAGAGCCAGATGCGTCATCCTTCCCCTCAGGTGGACTTCGCGCTACCTTTGAGGCAAGAGGCTATACAGCATGGGACCCAACCTCTTATGCATTTATAAAGGATGAAACCCTTTGTATTCCTACAGCATTTTGCTCATATGGTGGAGAGGCACTTGATAAAAAGACCCCACTTCTTCGCTCTATGGAGGTGCTTGGCAAGGCTACAATGAAAATACTCAAGCTCTTTGGAAACGAGAGCGTGACCTCTGTAAGAACAACCGTTGGTGCGGAGCAGGAATATTTTCTTATAGATAAAGAGGTATTTGACAAAAGACCCGACCTTGTGTACACAGGAAGAACCCTTTTCGGTGCAAGACCACCAAAGGGACAGGAGCTTGATGACCACTATTTTGGCTCTATCAAAACACGCGTTTTGGCGTATATGAAGGAGCTTGATAAGGAGCTTTGGAAGCTTGGCGTGCTTGCAAAGACGGAGCATAATGAGGCTGCCCCTGGTCAGCATGAGCTAGCTCCTGTATTCACAACCACAAATCTCGCAACCGACCATAACCAGCTCACAATGGAGCTTATGCAAAAGATTGCAAAGAAGCATGGACTTGTGTGCCTGCTTCATGAAAAGCCCTTTGAAGGCGTTAGTGGTAGTGGTAAGCATAATAACTGGTCGCTTTCAACTAATACAGGCGTAAATCTTTTGGAGCCTGGAGAAACACCATACGAAAACGCACAATTCTTGCTTTTCCTAAGTGCTGTAATCAAGGCGGTTGATGATTATCAGGACGCACTTCGTATTTCAGTAGCTAGTGCAGGAAATGATCATCGTCTTGGCGCATCAGAGGCACCACCAGCAATAGTATCAATATTCCTAGGAGATGAGCTTGCAGCCGTTCTTGACGCTATCGAAAATGGCTCAAGATACGATGCTAAGGAAAAGGAAAATATGCGTGTAGGCGTTCATATTCTCCCAAAATTCCCTAAGGATACAACAGATAGAAACAGAACCTCACCATTTGCCTTCACTGGTAATAAATTTGAGTTCCGTATGGTTGGCTCATCTGATTCTATTGCTGATACAAACACAGTAATTAATACAGCAGTAACACAGGTTCTAAATGAGTTCTATGAGGTGCTTTCAAGTGCTGAGGACTTTACAAGCGCGCTTCATAATCTTGTAAGAGATACAATAAAGGCACATAAGAGAATCCTCTTTAATGGTAATGGCTATGATAAGAGCTGGGCTACCGAGGCAAAGAAAAGAGGTCTTTCAAATCTCGAAACAACTCCAGACGCAATCCCACACCTTCTTGACGAAAAGAACATTAGACTTTTTGTTGATAATAAGGTATTTAGCGAAAAGGAGCTTCGTGCAAGATGTGAAATTCAGCTTGAGGCTTATTCGAAGCTTGTTAATATCGAGGCTTTAACAGCAGTCGATATGGCAAATCAGCTTATCTTGCCAGCAGTATCCAAGTATACAAAGGAGCTTACAAAAACAATAGAGCTAAAGGCAGGACTTGGAATTAACGCCGATTATGAGCGTCAGGTTGCATCAAAGCTCTCAATCCTCAATGCATCAGCATACGAGAGAACAAAGGAGCTTGAGGTGGAAATATCCGCAGTTAAGGAGTTAAAGGGCGCTGAAAGAATTGCAAAGGCATACGCAAAGCGCATTTTAGTAAAAATGGCAGAGCTTCGTAAGATAGTTGACGAAATGGAAAGTATAACAGCCAAGGAATATTGGCCAATACCAAGCTATGGAGAAATGCTATTCTCTGTATAATAAAATAATAAAGCGTCTGTTCAACACGGACGCTTTTATTTATCAAAAAACAAACTAGCCTTGAAGCTGGTATCCATTTTTGCTTAAAAGGTTATAATAGTCGTTAATATTGTACATAAATTATTAAATTTTACTTATTTTAACATAAACGCATTATCATATGTGCATATATTTATTACTAGAACAATGAAAAAGAGAGGCGAAAGCCCCTCTTTTATTCAAGAATATTAGTAGTTATATAGTCAATGCCCCATTCGACAAGGCGCTCACCCTCGTCTTTTGAGTCAACAGTCCAGCAATTTACAGCAATACCAGCCCTGTGGCACGCCTCGATTTGCTCACGCGTTAGCTCTTTGCAACAAACATCAGCATCAATTCTATCTCTTTTAAGGCGTTCAATTTCCTCGGGCGTTATCTTCCAAAATAGATATTGTGCAGGATGGGTGGGAAGAATTTTTCTGACCCTTAGAAGATTTTCATAATTAAAGGAGATGAAGGTAACCATGTCAAGATAATCGAAGTCCTTAATGATGCTTATAATTTTGATTATTTCCTCATCGGTAAAGTCGGACTTTAGCTCAAGCACAGAATGCTTTTCATATTTTTTGCAAATCTTCAAATAGTCCTCAAGTCTGCTAGGACGCAAATCAATCCTGTCCATAGTGCCGTCCTTGTCGAAAAGTATAACATCCTGTAGCTCGGAGAGAGAAGAGCTAGCAAGCGATATTTCCTTACCCGAAACACGCATCAAATTATCATCATGGCTAATAACAAAATGTCCGTCGCAGGTTCTATGTATATCTGTTTCAATCGCATAATAGGAGCGGTTAGCAGCAGCAACAAAAGCAGAGTTAGTGTTTTCAGCTTCAATTCCAGAAAGTCCTCTGTGTGCTATCACGCGTGTATTTTGCTTGTTAAATTTTATTGTATTCATGCTATCTCCTCGTTGATTGATATAAAATATTTTACCATATATCATAGTATAAATCAATGCATTTAACAATCTTTATACCTAATTTGATTTATCAGAGAAATAAAAAGCACCTCTCGCGAGGTGCTTCTTTAATTTTATTTTTTAGAATAACGATGATATAGCTCCTTAACCTTAAAATAAGAGGCCTTAGGATTTCTGTATTCATCAAGAATACCCTTGTTGTTAAAGTATCTTACACGATTCAAATCTGTAGAAGGAGAGGTTCTGATGTTACAGAACTGCCAAATATATGTTCCTCTCATGTAATCTGTCTTATGGAATAGCTCTAAGGTGTATTCAAGCATATCTCTTTGATATTCCTCGCTCCAACGGACAGTGTCAAAATGTGAGTGGAAGCCAGCAAGCGCTGCAGCACCAAACTCACTCATAACAACAGGCTTGTTAGTCCAGCCCTTTGCAATTCTACGCTCCCTAAGCTGCTCAACCATCTTATCCCAGTCAGAAAGCTTTCCGTCGTAGCCACCATACCTATACCAGCCGTGATAAATATTTATACAAATAATATCATCAAAATCCATATCGTCATCAACTAATGGATTGCAGGAAGCGTGAGTGATAAGTCTGTTTCCACCATTTTCTCTAAGATAAGTGCTCCACTTTTTTGAGATAGGATATGTATGCTCAGGAGAGTAGGTGGCAATTTCATTATGAGTGCCCCAAATAATAATAGATGGGTGGTTATAGTAATACTTAACCATTTCCTTGTGCATGCTGAAGCCACGCTCAAGAACAATAGGGTCCTTAAGCGCCTCTAGACTGAAGCCACAGCCCCACATAGGAATTTCGCTCCAAAACAGAATTCCACGCTCGTCAAGCATATCAACAAAAATTTTAGAGTTAGGATAGTGAGAGCCACGAATGGTGTTACAGCCCATATCGCAAATCAAGTCAAGGTCCTTCTTCATAAGCTTTGGTGGGAACGCAAAGCCCCAATCTGGATGCTCCTCATGTCTGTTTACACCAAGAAGCTCAATTGATTTTCCATTTAAGAGAATATCATTACCCTTAGTCTCAATTTTTCTAAAGCCAATTCTATCAATAAGGTCATCTGTGTCAGTTTTAACAGTCACAGTGTATAGCGTTGGAGAATCAATATCCCAAAGAGAAATATCATTCATTACCACAGCAGGGGTGCTAATAAGCCTTCTCTCATAGCCGTCAAGAGTTACCTTGTCATTATAAATTGAAGTGTCACCAATTTCCACGGATAGATTAGAGCAGACAGCCTCAGCGCAGGCATTATAAAGCTCAAGCTCAGCATTAACCGTAGCACAGCTTAAATCGGCTGATAGCTCATAGGCAATATGGCTAGTAAGAATTGAAATGCCCTTTAATTCGTGCGCATAAGCATCTCTTGCAATTCCACCATAGTTAAACCAGTCGGTATATCTTTGAGGAAAGGAATGCTTGTCAAATCTACTATCAGCACGCACCACCAAGGTATGCTCGCCACAGCTTACATCATTTACGATAAACTCAAATTGAGTAAACGCTCCATAATGCTCACCAATTTTCTTGCCGTCAAGCCATACAGTAGCAAGAGTCATTACGCTTTCAAATTGCAAGAGAAGAGTGCCACCATTTGTGGTGAATTTTCTCTCATACCAGCAGCAGCCCTCGTAATTTAGAAGCCCAAGCTCGTTATTCCACACAGATGGAACTATAATAGCTTCAGCATCTGCAAGTCCGTTTTGCCAGCCACTTTGCTCACCTGTATTGTCAGGGTCAGTGGCAAATCGCCAAGTACCGCTCAGCTCAATTACATTTCTTTTGTAATGCTCAGAAAATAATCTTTTCATAAGTTAAACCTTATACCTTTCGTTTTCTTCTAATTTATTATATCATAAGAAAAGTCGCTTTTCAATAAAAATATAAAATGCAAGAGGAAAAAATAAAAATAGCACGAGATAGCATCAACCCCAGCAAAAACAAAACAAAAAGGACACCGATTTGGTGTCCTTTTTGTTTGGCTGGGATGGATGGGTTCGAACCATCGAAATGCCAGAGTCAAAGTCTGGTGCCTTACCGCTTGGCTACATCCCAATAT
>JAGALI010000060.1 GCA_017625275.1 Clostridia bacterium | reverse complement strand
CTCCTCAGGTGTTCCCATTTCCTCGATTATACCGTCTGCCATAAAGATTACCTTGTCAGAAACATTTTTGGCAAATTCCATCTCGTGAGTTACGATAACCATTGTGTGGTCGCCTGATTTGAGTCCCTTGATTACCTTTAGCACCTCTCCTGTAAGCTCAGGGTCGAGTGCCGAGGTTGGCTCATCAAAGCAAAGAATATTAGGGTCAAGCATAAGCGCGCGTGCAATCGCAACCCTTTGCTGTTGTCCGCCTGATATTTCGCAAGGATAAGATTTTGCCTTTTCGCTAAGGCCTACTCGTTCAAGAAGCGCGTATGCCTGCTTCTCAATTTCTGCCCTTGGGGTTTGCTTATTTCTAAGCCTTGGCGCAAGAGTCAAATTATCAAGCACTGTGTATTGTGGAAACAGGTTGAATTGCTGAAATACAAGTCCAAAGCTGAGCTGTGCTGTTGGAGAAATAAAGTTTTCAAGCTTATTTTGAGAGTTAGCCCTATAAACCAGCTCATCATTTACAAAAATTTCGCCGTCATTTGCTTTTTCAAGAAAGTTTATACAGCGAAGGAGTGTTGTTTTTCCTCCACCACTTGAGCCTATTATTGAAAGAACCTCGCCCTTTTCTAGTGAAAAGCTTACTGATTTTAGGACCTCGAGGTTACCAAAGCTTTTTGAAAGATTTTTTACTTCTAATGCTTTCATTTCGATACCTCCTATACCTTATAATAGCTGAGCTTCTTTTCTATTCTGCTGAACAGTATTGTAAGAAGTCCACAGAATACAAGATAGAAGGCACCTGTATAGAACAAAGGCCAAATAAGTCCTACATTCTTTGCATAGTATTGTGCGTTATGTATTATTTCATAATAACCGATAATTCTTGCAATAGCCGTATCCTTAACAAGAGTAATTATCTCATTTGACATAGGTGGGATAATCCTTTTTACAACCTGCATAAGCACAACTCGGAAAAAGGTCTGAATCTTATTCATTCCCAAGACCTGACAAGCCTCGTACTGTCCTCTTGGAATACCTTCGATTCCACCACGATATATTTCCGAAAAATAGCAAGCATAATTTATTGTAAAGGTAATGTATGTAGCCGTTTCATGATATGTGCTTCCAACCTGCACATCAAACAAAATTCCTGGGCCATAGTAAATAACTATTAGCTGAAGCATAAGAGGCGTTCCTCTTATAATCCAAACTAGACCCTTTACAAACCATTTAAGAGGCGAGAATTTTGACATTGAGCCAAAGGCTATGATTAGTCCTAATGGAAGCGCTGTCAGTAGCGTCATTCCAAATATTTTGACAGTTGCCCAAAAGCCCTCAAGCAAATACGCGGTTATTTCCCAAAAGGTTGGTTGTTCAATTAACATTTTATCTTTCCTTTTCGCTAAACGAGGCCATCGCAAACGCGACAGCCCGTTTTAATCAATCTTATTTTCCTAACAAGGATTTTGCCATTACATAGTCGATTACGCAAGCAGACGATGTTCCTGCCTTAACCTCAAGCAAAGCATCTGTTTGTGCACCAACTGGCTTTATTGTAGAGCCTGTAAGCTTCTCTGTAGCCTGTTGCTCACCTGCTGAGCCACCCTCAACTGCTACCTGCTTTCCAGCAAGCTCACTTGCATTTGCGAATGCGCCCTCCTTGATTACAATAACCTGACCATTAATCATATATGCACCACTTACCTCACAAGCTGAGGAAATAGCTGGAGTTATTGTCATACCATTCCAAATGCAGTCAATTGTTCCAGCCTCAAGCTCAAAAAGCTTATTGTCCCAGTCGATTTCTCTGAATTCAGCGGTAACGCCAAGCTTTTCGCAAACCTTTTCAGCAAGCTCTGTATCAAATCCAACCCATTTACCTTGTCCATCCTTATAATTCATAGGAGCCCAAACGGTTGTTCCAATAACGAGCTTACCCTTAGCCTTTATTGCGTCAAAATCCTTTGTGTCGGTAGCTGTAGAAGCACCATTTGAAAATTCCTTTACAAGGCTGTCAGAAACCTCGTACTTTTCTGCAATTTCAGCAACAGTTCCGTCCTTAACAAGCTCTGCTATTATAGCATCAACCTCTTTAGCCATTGTTGAGCCCTTACGGAATGCAATTCCGTACTCCTCTGTTTCAAACAAATCGCTTTCAAGGATTGTAAGTCCCTCATATGCATTTTTCTCGCTCTTACATGATGTGAAGGCGAGTGCCATTGTTGCAACCATTGCGATTGCGAGTACTAGTGATAGTAATTTTTTCATTTTAAATCTCCTTTGCTTTATCACTTTAGTTTATTAAAGTGATTATAATTATAGCATAGAAAAGCTGTAATGTCAATAGATTTATAAATTATTTAATAAATATTATAAAGCCTCGCGATTTGCGAGGCTTTTTACTTTAAATTTAGAAAAGGATTGGAAATGTAAAAAACAGCTCTCTAAGCCTTAAATAAATGCTAGAAGCACTAGAAATAGGCAGAGGATTTTCACCCTTTCCACATTCGAGTGTGAAGGACGGCTTATCAAATTCCTTTATAAACCAGTCGGTAAGGCCACCATATGATGCTGTGCCATCTGCTTCAGCCAGCTTGTAGCCCGTCATTTTAGATATCATGCGCGCCAAAAAATCACTCTTCTTTGGACACGTCCCCTGAGATTTATAATAAATTTCCTCGCCCTGTGTATGTAATGTCAATATTCCCTCCAGCTCATCCTGATTGTATCGAATAAGGTTGGTTAGGGCGCTAACCTCTGGCTCACTTTCTGGGCTTTCTCCACTGTATTTTGTGGCGCCCTCCTCTATCCCCAGCTCACACTCTAGCTTTTTATATTCATAAAAGCCTGCATCATAGTTGTGATTTAAGTCAACTCCTCTTGCATTTGAGCTCCATTTTTCAAAGCTTCCATCGGTAATTTTCATTATTCTATTATAAATTGGGCTTTGCTCATCTATTCCATTCAAGCGATATTCTACGCCATCAGGATTAAGCATTGGAATTATATAAATTTTCCTCATTTTATAAAGCGTTTCCATATTAATTCCACACACACGGTCGCGCTTTTGATATGAAATTGCATATTCCCTTATAAATCTCAAAAGCACCGATGTGCATATGTTCTCCAGTGCGTGATGTGTACCCACATACATAACACTCTTTTTAGCTGTATGCTCTCCTATTGTTATCATAGGAATAGGACGAGACATTATTGTGTTTCCTATGTAGGACAGCTTTATTATTTCGTTTTCCTTACTGAGCGCAAAAAGCTCGCTCATCAATGCATTATAATCGTAT
>JAGALI010000059.1 GCA_017625275.1 Clostridia bacterium | reverse complement strand
TCTCGACCTTCGTGAGCTTCGTAAGAAGTCTGGTGGCTTCTTCGGTAGTGGTGAGAGCACAGGCTCAGTTGGTGTTGTTACAATCAACATGCCAAGAATTGCATATCTTGCAAAGGATGAGGCAGATTTTTATGCTCGTCTTGACAAGATTATGGACATTTCTGCTCGTTCACTTAAGGTTAAGAGAACAGTTATCACAAAGCTTCTTGAAAATGGACTATACCCATATACAAAGAGATACCTCGGCACATTCAATAACCACTTCAGCACAATCGGTCTTGTTGGTATGAACGAGGCTTGTCTAAACGCTGGCTGGATTAAGGCTGACCTTACAAACGAAAAGGCTCAGGCATTCACAAAGGATGTCCTCAATCATATGAGAGAGCGTCTTTCTGACTACCAGGAGAAGTATGGCGACCTTTACAACCTTGAGGCAACTCCTGCTGAGAGTACATCTTATCGTCTTGCTAAGCACGACAAGAAGCACTATCCAGAAATCATTACAGCACCTACAGTTAATGGTGATACACCATACTATACAAACTCATCTCACCTTCCTGTTGGCTATACCGACGATATCTTTACTGCACTTGACATTCAGGACGAGCTTCAAACACTCTACACCTCAGGTACAGTATTCCATGCATTCCTAGGTGAAAAGCTTCCAAGCTGGAAGGCAGCTGCAAACCTTGTTCGCAAGATTGCAGAAAACTACAAGCTTCCATACTACACAATGTCTCCAACATACTCAGTATGTAAGAACCACGGCTACATCGCAGGTGAGGTTTATACCTGCCCAGACTGTGGCGAGAAGACAGAGGTTTATAGCCGTATTACTGGCTACTATCGTCCTGTTCAAAACTGGAATGATGGTAAGACACAGGAATACAAGGATAGAGCTGTTTACAACATTGAGACCTCAAAGCTCACAAGAAACGGTGTAGTAGTTGAGGAAAAGAGTGAGACCTGCGAGTGCGAGGCACAAAACGCAATCTACCTCTTTAAGACAGCAACCTGTCCAAACTGCAAGATTGCAATAGCGCTTCTTGACAAGGCAGGCGTTAAGTATGAGCAGGTTCTTGCAAGCCAAGAAAACAAGGCACTTGTTGACAAGTTCGGCATTAAGCAGGCACCAACACTTGTAGTTGTTAAGGACGGCGCAGTAGAGAAATTTACAGGCGTTTCCGACATTAAGAAGTATCTTGGTGCATAATAAGTAAAACTCTATAAAACTATTTCGGCGACCCTTAAAAGTCGCCGAAATAACTTTGTAAATAAGGAGCAAACATGTACGATATTATAGTAATAGGCGCAGGTCCTGCAGGACTAACAGCAGGACTTTACGCTTGCAGAGCAAATAAAAGCGTTTTGATTCTTGAAAAGGGTGCATTTGGTGGTCAAATCACATTTTCACCAAAGGTTGAAAACATTCCTGGCTTTGCATCACTTACAGGAAATGAATTTGCTGAAAAAATGGTGGAGCAGGTGCTTATGCAGGGCGCAGAGGTTGAGCCATGCGAGGTTCTTTCCATAAACGACAATGGCGCTACAAAAACAGTAGTCACCGATAGTGGCGAATTTGAGGGCAAGGCAGTAATTATAGCCACAGGCGCAACCCATCGTCTACCAGGACTTGAAAGAGAGCTTGATTTTATAGGCAATGGAATTTCCTTCTGTGCCGTTTGTGACGGTGCGTTTTACGAGGGTAAGGAGGTTGCTGTTTTGGGTGGAGGAAACTCAGCACTTCAAGAGGCAATTCTGCTCAGCGACCTTTGCAAGAGGGTTACAATTGTTCAAAATCTTGACTACCTCACAGGCGAGGGCAAGCTTCAGGAGCAGCTTGCAAAAAAGACCAATGTTGAAATTATAACAGGCGCAAAAATCACCGAGCTTATTGGCGAGGAGGAGCTTAGCGCAATTAAGATTGAAAAAGCACAGGGCGAGACCCAAACTCTTAAAATAGACGGACTCTTTGTGGCAATAGGACTTGTTCCACAAAATAAGCCCTTTGAAAATGTAATCGGACTTGACAGCTGGGGCTATGCAGATAGTCCAGAAACCTGTACAACAAAAACCCAAGGCGTCTTTGTAGCAGGCGACTGTCGCAAAAAGAGAATAAGACAGGTTGCGACAGCATGTGCTGATGGGGCTATTGCGGCGCTCGCTGCCTGCGACTATCTTGACAAGCTTTAATAAACAGCGCAATACTGTGTTGTTCCTCACACACGACTTTGTCGTATGACTAATACGACAGCATCCGTGTGTTCCGGTACGCCTTGTCTTGCTTGCTTCTTAAAGCTTGTAATGACAAGCCTAGCTTGCTCTAAATGCTCAAGCACGAGACAAGCTTCAATAAACAGCGCAATACTGTGTTGTTCCTCACACACGACTTTGCCGTATGCCTAATACGACAGCATCCGTGTGTTCCGGTACGCCTTGTCTTGCTTGCTTCTTAAAGCTTGTAATGACAAGCCTCGCTATGCGTTGTTGCTACTCGTGAGCAGAGCTCAAATGTGGAATGCGCTATGTATAAAATAAAAATCCCGACAAGTGTCGGGATTTTTTCATATTTCTCTTGAAAATATTTTATTGAGTAACAATTTCTTCATCTATCCATTCTATAATATCGTTAGCGGAGAAGGTCTCTTTTTTGCCCTCTGTGATACCATAGTCATAGTAATAAGAAACGCAAGCTTGACAATTTTCGTGAGTTAAATCATTTGGGGTTATATTGGAAAGGTCCATCTTTTCCTCGTTAAAGCTCGAGAAGGAAAAGGTGATCGACTTTGTTAATTTGCCGTTTTCAAAGTAGTAATATTCCTTTTGAGAGGTTGTTTCTGTTAGACCTTGAAGAATCGGAAGAGGAGTAGATGTGTGATATTCAAAAACATACGCCTTTTCGTTTTCGTCATATACAAGCTCGTCAAACCTCGCTTTTTTTGGTTCGACAACGCCTTCTAGATTGTTGTCATCATTAGCCCATTTCTTGACGATATTGTCATTTTCATCCTTGAAATAATTTTTGAGATAACGCTTTCCATTATAAATTTTTGAAACCCAATAATCACTTGAGGTAAAATCTGAGGGGATTTCATCATGGGAGGAGGTGTCCTTATAAATGTTTTCACGACTGTCCTTGTAAACATTGACGATCATAGAAATCGCCCCGCCCCCTAGCGTTGGGTCAAGTATTATAGTGCTGTCTGCTTGTGAACCGTCCATTTCTGAGCTTTCCGTTTCTTCGCTTTCCTCTTGGCTTTCATAGAAATACTGAGGCTCATATTCAAAAATGAATCCGTTCGCATGCTTCCTTATTTGCTCTGAGATCTTTCCGGTTGCGTTATATCCTTCAAGTCTTATGGTATAATTTTCTTTTCCGTCCTCGGTCAAAAATGCTTCCCATTCGCCTTCTGTAATGGTTGTGCGTGGCTCTTTACCATTGTTATCGGCATCATCATTATTATTATTATCTTTATCACATGACGAAAAAACAGAGAGCCCAAAGGTCATGGAAATTAACAAAATAAAGCTTATTATTTTTTTCATTTCTATCTCCTTAATATTTTATGATTTTATTGTATCATAGCTTCCACAGAAAGTCAAGAAATTTGAACCGTGGTTTTGATACGGTCAAAATCAAGGAGGAGCTTGATATTTTTCAAAAAAGTGTTGAAAGAGCTTATTATATGTGATAGAATAGACTGCGAATGTGCTTTGTAGTATAAAAAGGGAGGATTGCTATGGCGATAAAGCTATTTGAACGCTTTGATTACAAAAAGCTTTTTAAATTTACGCTTCCGTCTATAATTATGATGATTTTTACATCTATTTACGGTGTTGTTGACGGACTTTTTGTATCTAACATAGTTGGCGATACAGCGTTTGCTGCCCTTAATTTCATAATGCCGTATCTTATGATTCTAGGAACTGCAGGCTTTATGCTTGGCACAGGTGGCAGTGCGCTTATTTCCAAGACCCTTGGCGAGGGAGATAACGAAAAAGCAAACAAAATCTTCTCAATGGTTGTGTATGTATCTGTTGTGCTAGGTGCTGTGCTTGCCATTATTGGCTTTTTCACCGTGCGTGGCGTTGCCTCACTTATGGGCGCAACAGGACAAATGCTTGACGATTGCACGCTTTACGGCAGAATAATTTGTATAGCCCTTCCTGCATTTCTTTTACAGCTTGAGTTTCAAAGCATATTTGTAACAGCAGAGAAGCCACAGCTAGGTCTTTATATGAGCATTATAGCTGGCGTTGCCAACATGGTGCTCGATGCGCTTTTCATGGCAGTGCTTGGCTGGGGTCTTGCAGGTGCAGCGATTGCAACTGCGACAAGTCAGGCAATCGGTGGAATAGTGCCCCTTGTTTACTTCTTTAGAAAAAACTCAAGCATTCTGCGCGTGGGCTCTCCATATATGGACCCTCGCGCTCTTGGAAAAATTTGCACAAACGGCTCAAGCGAGCTTATGTCAAATATATCAATGTCTCTCGTCGGCATGCTTTATAACATTCAGCTAATGAGCTACGCAGGTGAAAATGGCGTTAGCGCATATGGCGTTATGATGTATGTAAACTTTGTGTTTATTTCCATATTTATAGGCTACAGCGTTGGCGTTGCACCTGTCATCGGTTATCATTTTGGTGCACAAAATCATGACGAGCTAAGAAGCCTCAGAAAAAAGAGCACAGTGATAATTCTAGGCTTTTCAGCTTGCATGCTAGTGCTTGGACAGGCGCTTGCCCCTGCGTTTGCAAAAATATTTGTAGGCTATAGCCCAGAGCTATACGAGCTAACGCTTCGTGGCTTTAGATTTTTCTGCTTTTCGTTTTTGTTTGCAGGAATGGCAATATTCGGCTCATCCTTCTTCACAGCGCTTAATGACGGGCTGACCTCAGCGATAATTTCATTTTT